>DASQLJ010000206.1:0-2706 GCA_035630095.1 Longimicrobium sp. | reverse complement strand
CGACTGAAGTCGCGGCTACAACGGCACACAGTCCGCCTTCGCGGACTTCTCGTGGCGGACGCGGCAGTGCGCCGTGCGGCGGGCGAGCGAGTGTGCGTGCGGGTCGTGAGCGCGTCGCGGGGGATTGCGACGATGCGACTGAAGTCGCGGCTACAACGGCACACAGTCCGCCTTCGCGGACGTCTCGTGGCGGACGCGGCGGTGCGCCATGCGGCGGGCGCACGCGCATGACACACGTCCAGGGCGCGGGCGAGGGTCCTGACGCGACCGAGACGCACTCGCGGCGCGCACTCGCGCACCCGTTCCCGTCGTCCGCCCGCCCCTGGCACATCGTCACCGGCGAGTATCCGCCGGCGTCCGGCGGCGTGGGGGAGTACACCGAGATCCTGGCGCACGCGCTGGCGGCGGAGGGGCCGCGCGTGCACGTGTGGGCGCCGGCGGCGGCGGCGAACGAGCGGCGGGTGGAGGTGCACCCGGCGGCGTTCGACCGCGCCGGGCTGCGGCGGCTGGACACGGAGCTGGACCGCTTTCCCGCGCCGCGCACGCTGCTGGTGCAGTACGCGCCGCAGGCGTTCGGGCGGCGGGGGATGAACGTGGGCTTCTGCCGCTGGGTGCTCGCGCGCGCGCGCCGCGGCGACCCGGTGCGGGTGATGTTCCACGAGCCGTTCGTGCGCTTCAGCGCCACGCGGCCCCAGCGCAACCTGCTCGCGGCGGCCACGCGGGTGATGGCCGTGCTGCTGCTGCGCGCGGCGACGGTGGCGTACGTATCCACCCCCGCGTGGGAGCGGCTGCTGCGCCCGCTGGCCCCGCGCCGCCTGGGACCCATGCGCTGGCTCCCCATCCCCAGCACCGTGCCGCGAATCGACGATCCCGAGGGCGTGGCGGTGCTGCGCGCGCGGCTGGGCGCCAATCGCCCCGGCGTCCACGTGGTGGGCCACTTCGGCACGTATGGGGGGATGATCGCGCCGCTGCTGGAGCCGGCGCTGCTGGCCGTGCTGGCGCCGCCCTCCACCTCCGTCGCGCTGCTGCTGGGCAATGGCGGCCCGGCGTTCGCCGAGCGGCTGCGGCAGGTCGACCCGTCGCTCGAGGGGCGGCTCCACGCGCCCGGGCGGCTGCCGCGCGAGGCGCTCTCCGTCCATCTACAGGCGTGTGACGTGGCGGTGCAGCCGTACCCCGACGGGGTGAGCGCGCGGCGCACCACGGCGATGGCGCCGCTGGCCAACGGCGTGCCGATGGTGAGCAACGCCGGCCTCTACACCGAGCCGCAGTGGGAGGCCGCGGGAATGCCGCTGGCCGCGCAGCCGGACCCCGCCGCGCTCGCGGCCGAGGTCCTGAACCTGCTGGACGACGTGCCGCGCCGGCGTGGGCTGGCGCTGGACGGACCCGCCTTCTACCAGCGTGAATTCTCGATGCGGCGGACCCTCGACGTGCTGCTGGACGGATGAGCCTGCTCCTGGGCGTCAACGCCTTCCCCGCCGGCGGCGACGGGGCCCGCCGCCAGGCCGAGGCGCTGGCCACGTGGCGCGGCCTCTCCGGCGTGCGCCTGGCGAACCTGGGGTGGCCGGGCGACGTGCTGGAGGTGGACGGCTTCGCCACCCACCCCGTGCTGCGCGAGGACTCGCGCACCGCCAGCGGCCGCACGGGCCCGCGCAAGCCGCTGGTGAGCGAGGCGTTCGACCGGCTCGCCGCCATCGCCGCGGCAGAGGGGTGCCGCTGGCTCGGCTACGCCAACTCCGACATCGCGTGGACGCAGGCGGCGGTGGACACCGTCGTTCGCGGCGGGGGCCAGGTGTACGCCTTCTCGCGGGGGGACGTGCACCCCGCCACGGGGGAGGTGATCGAGATGGTGACGGCGGGGATCGACGCCTTCGTGGTGGACGTGGCGTGGTGGGGCGCGAACCGGCGCCGCTTCCGCCCGTACATCGGCGGCGAGCCGATCTGGGACAACGTCTACACCGCCATCCTGCTGGCCCACGGCGACGGCGAGCTGCTGAACCGCGAGCCGCTGGTGCGCCACGAGCGCCACCCCGCGGGCGACTGGGGGCGCAGCCCCTTCGGCCCGTACCTGGGCTGGCTGGCCGCGCTCGACAGCCTGTATTTCACCCGCTGGGCGGTCTACCACGACCGCCTGCTGGAGCTCCGCGCGCGCGGCGCGTCGGCGGAGGAGGAACGGGCGCTGCAGGGCGAGGTGTTCCGCCGGCGCTTTCCCGCGGGGGCGCGGGTGGTGCAGGCGGGGCGCGCGCTGAGGGCCTGGGCGAGGTGGACGGCCGAACGGCGGAGGGCGCGATGAGGATCCTGCTGGTGGGCGACTATCCCGACGACCCGCGGCTGGGGTCGGGGAAGGTCTATCACAAGCTGCGCGAGGAGTTCCGCCGGCTGGGGCACGACTGCGACGTGCTGCTCGCGCCGGAGCTGGGGCGGCGCCCCGCGGCCGCGCGCCTGCGCTGGCTGGTGGGCCCGCTGCTGGCCGAGCGCGCCGTGGCGCGCGCCTTCCGCCGCGGCGGCGGCTACGACGTGGTGGACGTGGCCAGCGCCGAGGGGTCGCTGCTGGGGCTGCGCCGCCGGCTGCGGGGGATGCGGGGCGTGGCGCTGGTGAGCCGCTCGCACGGGCTGGAGCACCTCAACTTCCGCCGGATGATCGACGACCACGACTGGGGGCTGGTCGCCAAGCCGTTCCACCGGCGCATCTGGTACCCCGCCGCGCGG
>DASQLJ010000205.1:0-5770 GCA_035630095.1 Longimicrobium sp. | reverse complement strand
GTCCAGGTCCCCCTTCCCCTGCTTGAAGGGAAAGCCCGTCGCCAGCAGCGAGCGCGCAAAAGAATCGACCGAGCTCACCCGCATCGGTTCGCCGTTCAGGAAGGCGCCGCCGCCGCGCACGGCGTGAAAGACCTCGCCCAGGAACGGCGCGTGGACCACGCCCACCGCCGGCCCGTCGTCGTCCACCAGCGCGATGCTCACGGCCACGAACGGGTGCCCGTGCACGAAGTTGGCGGTGCCGTCCACCGGGTCCACCACCCAGCGCCGGCCGGAGGAGACGGCCGCGGCGGCGCTCTCCTCCGCCACCACCGCGTCGCGCGGGAAGCGCTCGCGGATGCGGCCCACGATCAGCCGCTCCGAGGCCTCGTCCACGTCGGTGACCAGGTCGGCGCGCTCCTTTTCGCGCACGTTCGCGGTGCCGCTCCCGGCCGCCACCAGCCGCGCGGCCTCGGCGGCGACGGCCAGCGCGAAGGCGGCCTCGGCGCCGAAAGGCGACTCGCCGGTCACGGAAATTGCTGGTGGGACGGAACTTTCGGGCGTCATCCGAGGTAGCCGCTGCCTGTCGGGGGGTGGCGCCGGCCGTCGCGCGGCGCCGAAGCGCGGGACGATGCCGCCCCCGCGCGGCGGGCGCAATATGGCGAACCCCGCCGGACGAACGTTAGATTGGCGCGTTTACTCGCACACCGCCCGACACCCCGCGCATCCGCACCGGCCCCGAACGCCGCGCGCGGCGCGCCCGGCAGTGGCACCACCGGCCGCCCCACCGCGGCGCCGGCACCACCTTCACCCCGAAGCACTCCATGGCCAGAAACGCTCCTCCGGAGTTCCCCGCCGGCGCGCGCGCCGGGCAGCCTTACGGCTCCGGCGCGCCACACCCCTCGGAAGACCGCAGCTTCTTCGGGCACCCGCGGGGCCTGTCGACGCTGTTCTTCACCGAGATGTGGGAGCGCTTCTCGTACTACGGGCTGCGCCCCCTGCTGGTGCTGTTCATGGCGGCCGCGCTCGCCGACGGCGGCTTCGGCTTCGACCGCGGGCAGGCGTCGGCGATCGTGGGCATCTACGGCGCCTGCGTGTACCTGGCCTCGCTCCCGGGCGGATGGATCGCCGACCGGCTCCTGGGGCTGCGGCGCGCCATCTTCACCGGCGCGGTGCTGATCACCTCGGGGCACCTCTCCATCGGCCTGTCGGGGTTCGCGGGGCAGGGCACGGCGGGGAAGGCGTTCTTCTTCCTGGGGCTGATCCTGATCGTCTTCGGCACGGGGCTGCTCAAGCCGAACATCTCGGCGATCGTGGGCGACCTCTACCCCGAGGGCGGCGCCCGGCGCGACGCGGGCTTCTCGATCTTCTACATGGGGATCAACATGGGCGCGTTCTTCGGCCAGCTGATCACCGGGGCGCTGGGCGAGCTGGTGGGATGGCACTTGGGCTTCGGCGCCGCGGGCGTGGGCATGTTCGCCGGCCTGGTGGTGTTCGCCCTCTTCGCCAGGCGCACGCTGGGTGACATCGGGATGGAGCCCACGCGGCACCCCGACCCCGCCGTGCAGTCGCGGCAGGAGAACATGGTCAAGCTGGTGGTGGGCGGGCTGGTGGCGGTGGTGGCGCTGGCGTTCATCCTGGCGATCAGCGGGGTGTTCATCCCCGACGCGCAGGTCATCGGGCGGTACATGACCTTCGTGCTGGTGGGGATGGCGGTGGTGTTCTTCAGCTACGTGTTCGCCTTCGGCGGGCTGGGCGGCGACGAGATGCGGCGGGTGGCGGTGATCATGGTGCTGTTCGTGTTCGCGGCCATCTTCTGGAGCGCGTTCGAGCAGGCGCCCACCTCGCTCAACCTCTTCGCGCGCGACTTCACCGACCGGCAGATGGGCTCGTTCGAGGTCCCCGCGACCTGGTTCCAGTCGATCAACTCGGCGTTCATCATCCTGCTGGCGCCGGTGTTCGCGTGGATCTGGGTGTCGATGGCCAGGCGCGGGCGCGACCTCTCCAGCCCCGGCAAGTTCGCGCTGGGCCTGTTCTTCGCCGGCGTCGGCTTCCTGCTGATGATCTACGCCGCGCGCGAGGTGGTGGCCAGCAACGGCTCGCTGAAGGTGTCGGCGATGTGGCTGGTGGGGAGCTACTTCTTCCAGACCGTGGGCGAGCTCTGCCTGAGCCCGGTGGGCCTCTCGAGCATGACCAAGCTCTCGCCCCGCAAGTACGTGGGGCAGATGATGGGGATCTGGTTCCTGGCCAGCGCGCTGGGCAACCTGATCGGCGGCCTGGTGGGCGGCCACGTGGACCCCGAGAAGCTGGACCAGATGCCGCGGCTCTTCACGGTCACCACGATGTCGCTCTTCGGCGCGGCGCTGGTGCTGGCGCTGCTCTCCATCCCGATCCGCCGGATGATGACCAACGTCCCCGCCCAGGCGGAGCGCCCGTCGCACTGAGCCGGGCCGGCCGCACGGGTGCCACCACGGGGCGCGCCACACGGCGCGCCCCGTGCTGCGTTCGCGGCACGCAACCCGCATTGGGAGAGGGGGTATGACGTGACCGACTAATTGTTCTGACGAATAGATCCCGGAGGCATTCCCCGATGATGACCGACGATGAGATCGCGGAGCAGCTCAAGGGCCGCGGACTGGAGGAGGACTACATCCGCGAGCTGATGGCGTCGCTCGGCTTCGACCCCGGCGAGGGGCTGACCGCCGACGCCGTGCAGGCGCTGGACACCGCCGACATGGAGATCCGCCGCAAGGCCGCCATGCGCACCCTGCAGCTCGCCGCCGGCTGAGCCGCGGGTTCGTTCGCACGCCTGGAACGGGCGCGGAGCCACCTGGCTCCGCGCCCGTTCTGCGTTCCCGCACCGCTGGCAGGGCGAATGAATTCGCTGCAACAACTACACGAAGTCCGCCTTCGCGGACTACTGGCTTCGGCTCGGCCTCCATGTCCGCGCGCGCAAGAAAACCCGCGGCTCCCGATGCAACGTCCGCGCGCGACGAAGGAGCCGGCGCGAAGCGCCCCAAGTCCCTCTCCTGCAGTTCGGGAGAGGGACAGCCGCGAAGCGGCAGGTTGAGGGCCCGCGCGTCCCTTGGCGCTCACCTTTCCGATGCTCGCCCGTCCCTCCTTTGGGACGATCGATCCGCCGTCATCCGATAGTGGTGGGACGAACGCAGCGGCGGCGCCTGGCCTGGTGCCGGCGCCGCCGCGAACCCCATCGTCGGGGAGAAGGACCGATTGTTTCCGTGCCGAACCGGGTGTCGCGCCCCGCCTATGCCTCGCGGATGGCGCCGGCCAGGATGCCCACCGCCCGGTAGCACTTGTGGCAGTAGAGCGCGGCGGCGTATTCGCCCTCGGGCTCGGTGACCGACGCGAACCCGTTCGGGTCGATCTGGGGCTCGATGAAGGCGAGCACCTCCACGGTGTCGGGGCCGCACAGCGGGCACGGCACGTCCGACGGGTCCTTGCGATAGGCCATCAGCAGCTCCAGGGCCTCGGCATCCGTGAACGGCCCCTTCGGCTGCGGCAGCGACTCGGCGAGTTCCTTGGCGACGCGGTTGGTCATCGGTCCGTCCTCCTTCGGTTGGTCACCCGACCCCGGGGGCTTCCGTCTCCCGCGTGTCGTACCCCATACCATTGGCAACCCGCGTGCCACGCGTGCATCCGTAACTGATTGTTTTTTCAGGTGTTTACGCCGCGGCACGCATCCGCGCCACAGGCCGCCCGGCCCGCCTCCGTGTCCGCCTCGATCGTATTGTCGTCGGTCAGGTGCGGCGGAAATGCGAAATCGGTGCCAAACCCGCCCCCGCGCGGCCGAAATCCCGCCCGCCCCGGCCGATGCAAAGGCTGGGTATCCGCTCGATCCACGTGCCGTGATCCCCGACCGACAATCCTGCCGGGAAAACCAAACTGCATATCTCACACGGAGCAGCGGAGGAAACGGAGGAAGGACGGCGTGACTCCGTCCCTCCTCCGCTTCCTCCGTTGCTCCGTGTGACCCCAGTTTTTTTCTGCCGGCTCAGCGCACCGCGCTGGCGCCGGCGGGTGGAGAGCCGGGGCGCAGGGTGCGCTCGAACAGCTCCAGGATGCGGCGGTACTCGTCGGTCCAGCTCTCGGGGCGGGTGAAGGCGTGGTCCTCCACCGGGTACGAGGCGAGCTCCCAGTTCGTCTTCCCCAGCTCGATCAGGCGCTGCTGGAGACGCACGATGTCCTGGTAGTTCACGTTCACGTCCATCATCCCGTGCGCCATCAGCAGGTCGCCGCGCAGCCCCTGGGCGAAGTAGATCGGCGACGAGCGGCGGTACGCCAGCGTGTCCTCGTGCGGCAGGTTGAGGATGCGGCTGGTGTACCAGTGGTTGTAGTGCGACCAGTCGGTCACCGAGCGCAGCGCCGCCCCCGAGCGGAAGACCTCGGGCTGCGTGAACAGCCCCATCAGGGTGATGAAGCCGCCGTACGAGCCGCCGTACAGCCCCACGCGCTTCGCGTCGGCCCCCTCGTTGGCGATCAGCCAGCGCGCGGCGTCCACGTGGTCGTCCAGGTCCTTGCCGCCCATGTGGCGGTAGATGCCGGTGCGCCACGCGCCGCCGTAGCCGGCCGAGCCGCGGTAGTCCACGTCCAGCACGGTGTAGCCGCGCTGCGCCAGCAGGTGGTTGAACATGTACTCGCGGAAGTACGTGCTCCAGCCGCGATGCGCGTTCTGCAGGTACCCCGCGCCGTGGACGAACAGCACCGCGCCCCCGTGCGCCTGCGCGCCCAGCTCGCGCGGGCGGTAGATGCGGGCGTACAGCGTCTGCCCGTCGCGCGTGGGGATCTCCACCACCTGCGGGCGGATCCACGGCCCCGAGCGGAACTCGGCGGTGGTGGAGGAGGTGATCCGCCGCGGCTCGGCGCCGGGGCGGTTGGGCGCCAGGTACAGCTCGGGCGGCGTGGTGGCGGTGGAGTGCAGCAGCGCGATCCAGCGCCCGTCGGGCGACACCTGCCCCTCGCTCCACCCGTCGGCCGCGGTCAGCCGCGTGCGCGTGCCGCCGTCGGCGGGCACGGCGTGGAGGTGCTGCTCGCCGGGGTGCGTCTCGCTGGTGGCCAGGTAGAAGGTGCGCCCGTCGCGCGAGGGCTGCACGTCGCGCACCTCCCAGCGCCCGCTGGTCACCGCGCGCGCGCCGCCGCCGGTCATCGACGTGGTGTAGAGGTGCGCCCAGCCGGTGCGCTCGCTCATGAACCAGATGCGCTCGTCCGGCAGCCAGCCGGCGGAGAAGAGGCCCGGGCCGCCCACCCATGCGTCGTCGTGCAGGTGGTCGACCGTCACCGTCTTCCCGTCCGGCCCCGCGACGTAGATCCAGCGGTCCTTGTAGTTGAAGGGGACGCCCACCAGCAGCGCCCGGTCGCTGCGCGGCGCCCACCCCAGGTTGGTGAAGGTGACCCGGCGCTCCCTGGCCTCGGGCTCGATCCAGCGCACGGCGCCGGTGGCCAGCTCCACCATGGCGGCGCGCTGGAACGCCTGCACGTCGCCCACCTTGGGGCGCACGTTCACCGGCTCGGTGTAGCCGCTCTCGGTGACGAAGTTGGCCACGATCACCTGCTTCTGCCCCTCGGCGCGCTGGCCCACGGTGATCAGCACGTAGCGGCCGGAGGGCGACACCTCGGCGTTGGCGAGCGTGGTGTTCTTCCCCAGGTACACGGGGCGCACGTGCCGGCGCAGCGAGTCCACGCGCTCGCCCCGCTCGCGCTCGGCGCGCCGGTCGCGGATCACGTCGAAGATCTCGCGCTGCTGGCCCTCCAGCGTGCCGCGCTGCCCCTTCGCGGA
>DASQLJ010000204.1:0-9039 GCA_035630095.1 Longimicrobium sp. | reverse complement strand
CACTTTCGCACTTCCCAGCATGAACCCCATTCTCTCCGGCATCGCCCCATCGCTGATCCGCGCGATCAACGCCCGCAAGCGCCCCGGCGACATCGACCTGGGGATGGGCGAGCCGACGCTGCGGCCGGACCCTGCGCCCTTCGACGCGGCCACCGAACGCGTTCGCAGCGAGGGGCTGCCGTACACCGCCAACGCCGGCGCCACCGAGCTGCGCACCGCCATCGCCGGTCACTTCGCCTTCCCCGGCATGGGCGACGCGGCCAACGTCTGCGTCACCATCGGCTCCGAGGAGGCGCTGTACCTGGCGATCAAGGCCGTGCTCGACCCCGCGCGCGACGAGGTGCTGATCCCCGAGCCGTGCTACCTGGCGTACCCCAAGCTCTGCGCGCTCGAGGGCGTCCGCCACCGCGCCCTCGGCTTCAGCGCCGACGACGGATTCACCCCGCGCGCGGACGCGGTGCTCGACGCGCTGGGGCCCGACACGCGGATGGTGATCGTCAACACCCCCGCCAACCCCACCGGCCGCGTCTGGCCGGCCGACGAGCTGCGCAGGCTCGCCGCCGGCCTCGCCGCGCGCCCCGGCCCGCCCGTGTACGTGCTGTCGGACGAGGTCTACCGCGAGCTCTACTACACCCCCGAGCGCCCCGCCTCCGTCGCCGACGCGTACCCGCACGCGCTGGTGGCGGGTTCGCTCTCCATGAGCAACGCGCTCACGGGGCTGCGGCTGGGCTGGCTGATGGGGCCGGGCGACGCGATCGCCGCGGCGATCAAGGTGCACCAGCTCGTGAACACCGCCGCGAGCACCTTCTCCAGCCACGTGGCGCTGGAGATCTTCCGCCGCCCCGAAACGCTGGCGGCGCACCGTCCGCTGTACGCGCAGCAGCGCGCGCTGCTGCTGGACCTGCTCGCGCGCCACGGCATCGCCCACGCGCCGGTGGAAGGCGCGTTCTACTGCTTCGTGCGCCTCCCCGGGCGCTGGGCGAACGACTCGCTCGCCGCGGCCGAACGGCTGCTGGACGAGCACCGCGTGGTCACCGTACCCGGCATCGCGTTCGGCGCCGCGGGCGAGGGCTGGCTGCGCCTCTCCTGGGTCGCCCCGCCCGACGCGCTCGCCGACGGCATCGCCCGCATCGCCGCGTTCTTCGCGGATTGAGCGTGTCCGACCAACAACGCGAGCGGGCCGCCATCACGGCGAGAGGGGTGTCATTGCGTAGCGGAGGTGTCGAAGCGGTAACCCGGCTGACTTCATCGAGCCGTGGCTGCGGGAACTCCAGGAGGACGCGGGCACTTCCGGCCCACTTTCGAGCTGACCAGCGCCTGGAATTTTTCTTCGAGATCGGCAAAGATCGTTTCGGTTTGGAAACGGTCTTCGAAGAGGCGACGGGCGCGCGCACCCAGCTCCGCCCGGCCTGGTTCGTTCTCATACAACGACCTGATCGCCGCGCACAGGCCGGCTACGGAGTCGGCACGATAGGTAAGGCCGCAGCGATGACGTTCAAGCAGCTCCGGAAGCTCTCGCTGAATGCTGGAGATCAGCGGCAAACCTCCCGCCATGTACTCGAAGGGCTTGTTCGGCAACGTCATGTTCGCATCACGCCGGTAAGGTGCGAGTCCTGCCTTGGACAATTGCATGACGGCTGCGATCTTCGGCGCATCCAGCCACCCGAGGAACAGGACGCTCGGTATCCCTTTCCCCAGGACCTTGAATCGCTCGAGCTCGCTTCCATCGCCGCCGAGCACGAACTGAACCGGTCGCTCCTTCGGCAGATCGGTTCCGAGCCTTCGCGCCGCCTCGATGACGGTTTCGAGATCGAAAAAGTGCCCGATCTTGCCAAAGAAGCAGATGACGAAAGCGTCGTCGCGAACCCCCTTGTCTTTGCACCACGTGAGGGCCTCCTCGAGCTTGCGGGGCTCGACCGGGCGGCCCGAATATCCGAGCGGAACGAAGAAGTCGAGCTCGCCCCGGGCACGTCCGGCGAATTTCAGCCCGTAGTCGATGTAGCTGTTCGAAACGCCCATGATACCATCGACGTTGCGGCACACGTAGGACATCTGACGGTAGGCACGGCTCAGGGCCAGGCGAGCGAAGGGCCGCAAGGGTCCTGGCACGCGACCGGTGATCTCATCGGGCCACAGGTCCCGGATATCGGTGAGGATGGCAATGTCGTTCCGGTTTGCAAAGCGTACTGCTTCCGCCGCGGCCTCGATGGTGGGGATCGGAGCAATGATGAGATCGGGCTCTTCGCACGTGGGAGCACGTTCGGCGAACCGTCGCGCGAAGTGCTGGTTGTGCCAGATGCGGGCGAGCGAAACGTTGCGACGGTAGCCCGGCCCCCGAATGAGGCGGAGGCGCACACCTTGATGGTCTACGTCCTGGTCGGTAGCGGAAAAGTGCTGTTTGGGCGTGTGGCTGAAACTCGAGGCCCACCACGTGACGTCGTGGCCGCGGCTCGCAAGGAACTGGCTGAGTTGGCCATACCGCTTCATGCGAACATCTGTTTCCATCGGCAATGGCTCGCCGATCTCCAGAATCCAGATCTTGAGCGGGGTAGCGGGGTTTGGTCGGCTGGCCATATGTCACGTTTGTGATCAGGCGTGTTGCTCACCGTAGCGGCTGCCGGCCATATGAATGCAAGACGAAAGGTACGGCGCGGGCTCGGGGTGGGGATGCCCTCGCGGGTCGCCCGGCGACTGCACTCGCACCGGCATCTTTCCCCGTCGCGCTTGCGCGGGCCGTGCGAGAAGCGGGCGCCTTCGGCGGCCCTCGTTTCATATTACCGCTTGCCGTCCCGCCGCTCGGGTTGCTCGCCGAGCGGCTTCAGCTCGGGCGGCAGCGGGATCGTCTCCTCCACGAACACCACGGGGCCGCGGTGCTTGGGGATGCGCAGCACCTCCACCGGCGAGACGGTGCCGGCCGTCAGCACCGCGCCGGGCGCCGGGGAGAGGCGGCCCACGAAGGCGAACAGCGTGTCGTTGCGCACCGCGAGGCTGTCGAAGCGGACGGCGTAGCCCGCCGTGGGCCGGGCGCCCAGGCCGGCGATGAGCACCGTCTCGCGCGGGAAGTCGATCCCCGCGAAGTCACGCGGCAGGCGCAGGCTGCCCAGGATCCGTACCTCGGTCCAGTCGTCCTGGTTCTGGATCACGCACCGCAGCGGCGAGGGGAGCAGGCTCACCGTGTCGCGGTAGAGCACCGGCGGGCGCCCCAGCGAGCGCAGCGGCGGCCCCAGCGGCACCGGGTCGCGGACCTGGCCTCCCGCGTCGGGCTGGCACGAGTGCGCGTAGTCGACCGGGGGCACGTCGCCCTCGGCGAGCGTCGCGGGGGCGAAGAGGTAGCCGGTCACCGCGCGCGGCGGCGGCGGGGCCTGGCTGGCCACCTTCTCCGCCTCCCTGCGCGGCGACTCGGGCTTGGGAACGCCATCGCCGCACCCCAGCAGCCCCGCCGCCACCGCCCACCCCACGATTCCGATCCTGGCCATTCCGCCCGCCGCCCCGCTCGCGAGTACGCCGCGCGCGAAAGCGGCGGCAGAGTGCATCCTCCGCCGCCGCTCCCCGCACGCCCGATGCCGCCGGCTCAGCCGCGCGGCGCCGCCGCCTGTCCCGTCCTGGCCGGTGACGCGGGTCTCGCCGCCCCGGCCGCCGGTGCCGCACCCGCTGCCGGGTCGCCCGCGGCCGGAGCGGCGGGGCGGCGGGTGAGCACGGTGCTCAGCCGGTTGCGGGGCACCTCCCAGCGCACCGGGCGCCAGCCGCCGCGCTCCAGCGGCGACGGCCCGCCGCGCTCGGGGCGCAGCGCGGCCTCGTAGGGCCCGAACTCGGAGCGGGGGTTCCAGAGGATCCAGCCGGTCAGGCCGGCGTCGTAGGTGGCCTGGATCTGGTTGCGGACGCTGCCGGCGGAGTAGTTGGCGTGGCCGGGGAGGTAGTCGGCCGTGAAGGCCTGCAGCCACGGCTCGATCCGCGCCGCGCGCCGGCCGGCGCCCTCCACCAGCTTCGCGCGCTGCACGCCGTCCTCCAGCGCGATCCGCACCACCTCGTACGGGCGGGTGTCGGGGAGGGAGAAGCCGTAGTAGCCGCTGCGGTAGTGCGACGGGTACACCATCGGGTGCAGGTAGTCGGCGCCCTGCACCACCTCTTCCCAGATCTGCCCGATCCCCATGTCGTCGGGGACGTTGGTCATCACCCCGAAGATGTCGGCCGAGACCGGCACCCGGTACGGCGCGAGCTCCCGGCGCGAATACTCGATGAAGTCGCGGATGTTCTGCCAGCGCGTCTTCCCGCCGCTCCCGGGGAAGGCCATGGTGCGGCGCACCGCCTCGGTCACGTCGGGGAAGCGCACGTAGTCCCACTGCACCTCCAGGAAGCCCATGTCGAGCGCCTCCTTGGCGATCGCCACGTTGTAGTCCCACACGCGGCGGTCGTAGGGGTTCACCCACGGCTTCCCCTTGTTGTCCATCCACACCGCGCCGCTGGTGGTGCGGATGGCCAGCTCGGGCTTCTTCTCCGCCAGCCCGCGGTCCTTGAAGACGACGATCCGCGCGATCGGGTAGATGCGGTGCGCGTGGAGGGTGTCGAGCAGCGCGGGGAGCCAGCGCGAGCCCGGCCGCTGGTCGGCGCCGATCTCCTTCGCCAGCGCGATCCCCGTGGAATCGTGCACCAGGAAGGTGTCCGACTCCTTGATGTCGATGACGAAGGTGTTGATCTCGGTGGAGTCGGCGATGCGGATCAGGTTGCGCATCCGCGAGCGCGAGCCGGCCGCCCAGCCGTTCACGTACAGCGCGCGCATCGAGTCCGGCCGCGGGATGCGCGCCCGCGCCCCCGGCTCCGCCGCCGGCGCCGCCGTCTTCGCCGCTGCCGAGGTCGACGCCGCGGCGCCCGTGCTGTCCGCCGCCGTCCGCGACGCGGGCTGCTGCCCGTCGCCGCCGCCGCAGCCGAGCGTGGCCGCGGCCGCGAGCAGGCAGGCGGCGCGAAGGGCTGGGGAGGGAAGAATCATCGGGTGCGTCCGCGTGCGAGGGGATTCGGGGGTACCGCACAGGATAGCCGCTCGCCCGCCGCGCCGCATCCCCGCGTCTCCCGCGGATGCGCCCGCCGCATCCGCGCTGGAGGCCGCGTGATCCCCTGCCCGACCGACGGCTCAGCTCCTGGCCACTGGGCACTTAGGACTTAGGACTTAGGACTTAGGACTTATACGGATCCCACGAACTCCGTTCCGCAAGCGGGCGGGTTTGCGTGAGGGATTCGCGCCCGGAGGGCCGAGACGCCGGCGCGCCCGCGTCGGTCGCCGCGGGAACGAGCGCGGCCATGGCGCGCCGGCGGCTCGGCGCCGTTGGCAACGGCGGTATCGTTGCCTACGGCGCGCGAAGCCCGGCCCGGAGCGCAGCGGAGGGACACGCCCGCATCCGGCGGTGCCGCCGACGGCCAAGGGCACCGACTTTTCGGACTCCGTGTCAGCACTCCGGCACCCGACCGGGGTACGAACGAAAAGCGGGCCGGGATCACCATCGATCCCGGCCCGCCGAAAACGAACGGCAGCCGCGCGAAACCGCGCGGCCACCGTGCGGATTACATCTTCGTGGTGGTGTCCGTCGCGGTCGTGTCCGTCATGCCGCCCATGGCGGTGTCGGTCGTCATGGGAGCCATGGTGGTGTCGGTCGCGGCCGGGGTCATCGGCGCAACCGGGACCGTCGACATCGCGGCGGTGTCGGTCACCACGGCGGTGCTGTCGCCGTTGGCGGCGTCGTCCTTGGCGCACGCGCTGAGCGCGGCGATGGCGGCGATCGCGAAGATCGAGAGCTTCTTCATCGGGGTCATCCTCGGGTTTGCAGTTTCGGCCGGGTGGCTCCGTGCACACGCACGGGAGCCGCCCGGCCGAGCCGGATTACATCTTCTTGGTGGTGTCGGTCGCGACGGCGCCCTCGCCCTGCACGGTGTCGGTCTCGGTCGTGGTGGTGGTCGACGAAACCACGGTGTCGGCGGTCGGCACGGCCACCGGCTGCGACACGGTGTCGGTCCCCTGCACCACCGAGGTGTCGGCGGTGGTCGCGGTGCTGTCGCCGCCGTCGGCCTCGTCCTTCGAGCAGGCGGTCGCGGCCAGCGCGGCCACGGCGAGGACGCCGAGAATGCGGATCTTCATGGTCGTTGCTCCAGTTCGGTGTACCGGGTCGCTTGCTCCCGCGGCTCCGTATTCGCACGGCTCGCGGTCGGGGCCCCTTAAAAGCAACGGGTATGCCGGGCTGGCCCCCAGCCCCGCGCGATGGCGAAAACCCGCGCCGTTGCTTAACTTCCAGCCAGCGAAAACACCCCGTGGGGGAAACGTTCGGTGCCGTCGGAACGCCGTTTCGTCGTTCAGTGAACGCACCCGAAGTGTTCAGTGAACACTTCCGCCCCGCTTCCACCGGAGCCGCGTGCCGCAGCTGATCCGCCCGATGCGAGGGCTGTCGCTCCGCATCAAGGTCTTCTTCCTCTTCTTCGGCGCCGCGCTGCTGATCGTGGTGCCGGCGCTGGTGCTGATCGCCCAGGCGGTCGAGCAGGGCGTGTACACCAACGCCAACTCGGCGCTGAGCGACGCGGCCGACAAGGTGACCGGGTCGTGGGAAGACGGCGAGCGCTCGCTGGTGTACGCGGCGCAGTTCAAGGCGGCGTCGTCCACCGTGACGCTGCCGTGGACCGAGGGGCGCACGCGCGCGCTGGCGCGGGCGCTGCGCGCGAACAACCTGAACAACGAGGTCGCGCTGGCCGCCGACACCGCCTTCACCCCCCTGGTGGGGCCGGCGGTGGACCGCGCCACGCTGGAGCAGGCGCTGGGCGCCGGGACGGTGGTGGCGTTCCCCAGGGGCTCGGCGCCGCTGCGCCTGGCCGCCTCGCGCGTGCGGCGCGACACCACGGTGGGCCGCGGCGCGCCCGACGCGGACGCGCCGGCCGACACCCTGCCGCCGGTGCGCACCGACACGCTGCTGGGCGTGGTGGCCGTGGGCACGCCGCTCTCCGCCCAGGCGCTGGCGCCGCCGCGCTCGCGCGACACGCGGCTGGCGCTGCTGGTGGGCGACTCGCTGGTGAGCACCACCTTCGCCGACTCGCTGGTGCCCACGGTGCGCCGCTGGCTGCGGCCGCGCACCGGCGAGCAGCCCAAGACCTGGCAGATCGGCGAGGACACCTACCTCCCGGCCACCGTCACCCTGCGCAGCAGCGGCGCGCCCGTGCGGGTGGTGCTGATGCGGCGCATCGGCGACGAGCCGGGGATGGTGAAGGCGGTGAAGCAGTCGATGATCGGCATCGGCGTGGGGGCGCTGGTGATGGCGCTGGTGCTGGCCGCGCTGGTGTCGCGCATCGTGGCGCGCCCCACCCAGGCGCTGGCCGAGGCCTCCACGCGGCTGGCGCGGGGCGACTACGCGGCCCCGCTCCCGCGCGACTCGGGCGACGAGATCGGCCAGCTCGCGCGTGCCTTCGGCGAGATGCGCGCGGCGATCGGCGCGCGCGAGCAGCGGCTGCGCAGCGCGCAGGCCGAGATGATCCACCGCGAGAAGCTGGCGGCGATGGGCCGGCTGGTGGCGCAGCTCTCGCACGAGATCAACAACCCGATCTACAACATCCAGAACTGCCTGGAGGCGCTGGAGCGGCGCGGCAACCCGGCCGACCCCAACCGCGAGTTCCTCACGCTGGCGCAGGAAGAGCTGTCGCGCATGGCCACGCTCACGCGCCAGCTGCTGGACCAGAGCCGCCCGCTGTCGGACGCGGCGCAGCCGGTGAGCCTGAACGCGCTGGTGCAGCGGGTGCTCGCGCTGGGGCACGACGACCTGGTGTCGCAGGGGATCCGCATCGACCAGCGGCTCGCGCCCGGGCTGCCGCAGGTGGTGGCGCACCCCGAGGGGCTGCACCAGGTGCTGGCCAACCTGGTGAACAACGCCTGCGACGCCATGCCCGGCGGCGGCGTGCTGACCCTCTCCACCCGCGCCGACGACGACGCGGTGGAGGTGGTGGTGGAGGACACCGGCGGCGGGATCGCCGAGACCGACCTGCCGCACATCTTCGAGGCGTTCTACACCACCAAGCCCGGCGTCGCGGGGATCGGCCTGGGGCTCTTCGTGTCGGAGGGGATCATCCGCGGCCACCGCGGCCGGCTGTCGGTGGAGAGCCGCGTGGGCGAGGGGAGCCGCTTCACCATTCGCCTCCCGCGCGAAACGCTGGACGAGGCGATGCGCCACGAGGAGCCGGGCCCCGACCCGGGCGCGGAGGACGGCGGCGAGCGGGTGCGCGGGGAGGCGGTGGCGGTGGGGTGAGGGCGACGGAGGCGGGTGCGTCCGCCGCGACGGCTCGAGGATATGTTCGCTAGTGGACGAGCATTGGGGCGGCCGCGGCTCCCCCCACCCCCGGCCCCTCCCCCACGAGGGGGAGGGGATGGGGGAGGGGAGAACTTCGAGCGCTTCGGTTGCCCCGTAACGCGGGCGGACAGGCTCACGCGGGTCGACGAGACGTCGCGTCAGGTGGCACACGGCAGCGGGGGCGGGATGGATCCCGCGTCCTGCGTTGTGAAACGAAACAGTGGCAAGGGAGATCGTAAAACGCATGGCCGTTGCTGAGAAGCCACGCATCCTGATCATCGACGACGACCGCGCGTTCCGCGTGGGCACCGGCGCGCTGCTGGCCGACGAGGGCTACGAGGTGGACGCCGAGCCCGGCGGCGACCAGGGGCTCGACCGCCTGCGCCGCGACCGCTACGACATGGTGCTGCTCGACCTGAAGATGCAGGGGCGCACGGGCCTCTCCGTCCTGGAAGAGCTGCGCGGCAACGGCAACGACGTGCCCGTGCTGATGCTCACCGGCTTCGCCACCGTGGACAGCGCCGTGCAGGCGCTGAAGCTCGGCGCCGACGACTACATCACCAAGCCGTGCGACAACGCGGTGCTGCGCAGCAAGATCAAGTCGGTGCTGGCGCGGCGCGAGCCGGTGCTGGGCGCCGGCGCGGCGCGGCTGGTGGGGAACACGCCCAAGATGCGCGACGTGCTGCGCGCCATCGCCCGCGTGGCCCCCACGGAAAGCACGGTGCTGGTG
>DASQLJ010000203.1:0-5437 GCA_035630095.1 Longimicrobium sp. | reverse complement strand
CCGCGCGGCTCAGGAAGATCGAAGACCCGCACGGAGTATAGCGTTTAGAATCAAACTGCTCAAGAGGGTCACTACCCGTAGTTGTTGCTGCGGCTTCAGCCGCCGGTGAGGGGCTAGCGCCGATCCATCCTCCCCCGACGCACCTCCGCGCCCGCGACCCTCCGTCTGGTCCGGAACCCGCGTCGTTCGTATCTTCCGCGACTCCGACACAAGAGAACGCCCGCGCCCCGACCCGGAACCCTGACGTGACCGGCAGCGTGATCCACACCCCCGCCCGCCCGGCGCCGCGCACGCGCGCCCACCTGCCCAACGCCACGCCCCGGAGGCGCGGATGAGCGACGTATTCCCCCGCCGCGACGGCGTGCTGCACTGCGAGGGCATCCCGCTCCCCGACCTGGTGGCGCGCTGGGCCACGCCGCTCTACGTGTACAGCCGCACCTGCATCCGCGACCGCTTCCACCAGCTCGACACGGCGCTGGCGCCGGTGCCGCACCTGATCGCCTACAGCGTGAAGGCCAACCCCAACCTGGCCATCCTGCGCACCCTGGCCGAGATGGGCGCCGGCGCCGACGTGGTGAGCGGCGGCGAGCTGCGGCGCGCGCGGCTGGCGGGGATCCCCGGCGAGCGCATCGTGTTCAGCGGGGTGGGGAAGACGATCAACGAGCTGGCGCTGGGGCTGAACGAGGACATCTACGCCTTCAACGTGGAAAGCGAGGGCGAGCTGTGCGCGCTCTCGGACCTGGCCTGCGCGATGGGGAAGAAGGCGCCGGTCGCCATCCGCATCAACCCCGACATCGACAGCCCCACGCCGCACCACTACACGCGCACCGGCCACGCGGCCACCAAGTTCGGCATCGCGCACGGCCGGGCGCGCGACCTGTATTCCATCGCCGCCAAGCTGCCGGGGGTGAAGGTGCGCGGCATCGACGTGCACATCGGCTCGCAGATCCTGGACGTGGCGCCGTTCGGGCAGGCGCTCGACTCGGTGCTGGAGCTGGTGCACGACCTGCGGCAGGAAGACATCCCCCTGGAGTTCCTGGACCTGGGCGGCGGGCTGGGGATCGCCTACCAGGACGAGCCCGCCGTGAGCGCGCAGGCGTTCGCCGAGGCGGTGATCCCGCGGGTGGCCGAAACGGGGCTCAAGCTGGTGATCGAGCCCGGGCGCTTCATCGTGGGCGAGGCGGGGGTGCTGCTCACGCGGGTGATCTACGTGAAGGAAGGCGGCGGCAAGCGCTTCGTGATCACCGACGCGGGGATGAACGACCTGATCCGCCCCAGCCACTACAGCGGCTGGCACGCCGTGGAGCCGGTGGAGACGCACGACCGCGCGCGCGGCACGGTGGACATCGTGGGCCCCATCTGCGAGACGGGCGACTTCCTGGCGCTCGACCGCGACATCGAGATCCCCAAGCCGGGCGAGCTGCTGGCGATCCACACGGTGGGCGCGTACGGCTTCAGCATGGCCAGCCAGTACAACCAGCGCCCGCGCCCCGCGGAGGTGCTGGTGGAGGGCGACACCGCCACCCTCGCCCGCCGCCGCGAAACCTTCGACGACCTCGTCGCCGCCGAAGTGGAGTTGTAACGGCACGACGGTTAGCAGTGGGGGATGCTGGATCGAGAGGGGGTTCGCGGCCGGTGCCGCGGACCCCCTCTCGGTGACCGGATCGCTCGATACGGTGCGACAATGTCTCCGAGATAAATTCTCTTTACGCCGGATGATGAAGCTGAAACAGCCGCAACAGAGAGTTGATCGTTCTCTTGCCGCCGAATCGAGTTTAGTACACCTTTGATTCGGCGCATTCGCTGCGCCTCCTTTAGTTGTGCCGGTTTCTCTGTCAGGGAGTTCGCCCATGTCGCTCTCCATCGATCAGATCCAGGTCGCGTCCTTCGAGACCGTGTCGCAGTACGTGCCGGCGTTGCAGCCGTACACGGCGCCGGAGCCGAACTGCTATTCGCCGCTGTGCATCCCCACGGCGCTCCAGGAACAGTGCCCCGACACCGGCGGCACCGTCGTCACCATCGCCACGGTAGAGAACTGACGTGCGCGCCCGGTCCGCTCGACGCTCGAGCAGACCGGGCGGCGTCGTTGGGGCAGCCGCCCGCGGCTGCCCCGGATCCTGGTCCCCCCATCCCACTGCGAGGTCACATGTCAGGCCTGAATCCCGAGTCGCTCAGCGTCACCTCCTTCGAAACGTCGCCGGGCACCGGCACGATCGGCGAGCAGAGCGCCGACTGCGTGTCGCCGCTGTGCATGACCGAGGGGCGCGAGTGCACCACCCCCTGGTGCAAGGATGCCGAGCCGGCCATCGGCTGAGCGCACCCGCGACGTCGTAGCCGGCCGCGAGTTCGCGGTGGCGCTCCGCTTCGCCGTCGCCGGGTCGACGCTTTGCGGGCCGGAGCGCGCCCGCGTACGTTCAGGGCATGATCGAACGTGAAACCAACGACGGGATCGTCACGCTGCGGCTGGCGCACGGCAAGGCCAACGCGCTCGACGTGGAGCTGCTCGAGGCGCTGATCGCCGCGCTCGCCGCCGCGGCCGACGCGCGCGCCGTGATCCTCACCGCGGGCGGGCCGATCTTCTCGGCCGGGGTGGACCTGTTCCGCCTGCTGGACGGCGGGGAGGCGTACGTGCGCCGCTTCTTCCCGCTGCTCACCGGCTTCATCCGCGCCGTGCTGGCCTTCCCCGGCCCGCTGGTCGTCGCGTCGACGGGCCACGCCATCGCCGGCGGCGGGGTGATGCTGATGGGCGGTGACTACCGGCTGATGGCCGAGGGCAACGGCCGCGTGGGCGCGCCCGAGCTGCTGGTGGGCGTCCCCATGCCGCCGGCCGTGCTGGAGCTCGTGCGCGCCGTGGTGCCGCCGCACCGGCTCAACGCGCTGCTCTACCAGGGCCGCACCTACCTGCCGCACGACGCCCTCGCGAACGGCCTGATCGACGAAGTGGTGCCCGCCGACGCGCTGGCCGCCCGCGCGCACGAGGTCGCCACGCAGCTCGCCGCCCTCTCGCCCGGGGCGTTCCGCCTGACCAAGCACATGCTCCGCGCGCCCGTGCTGGAGCGCATCGCCGCCTCCGCCGCCGAGGACGAGGAGGCGCTCGCCCTCTGGATCGCGCCCGAGACGCACGCGCGCATCCGCGACTACCTCGCGAAGACGGTGCGGAAGTAGCGCGACCAGGCAGTCGCGACGTCCGAAAGTGTGCAGAGGCCGCGGGGGAAGATCCTCCGCGGCCTCCGCTGCGGTGTGCAAGTCTCGTTGTCGCTGCCGGTTGCGCCAGCGGGTCGGCATCCATCCGACCGCCGCCATCGGCACGCGAGACGTGAGCCGCTCCTTCCGTACGATTTTCCCGATTCCAGAAGGCTCGACGATCGCGGCTTTGGCCGATGTCAGGTGCTTCCTGTGACCGTCCAGCAGGCGGGGAGGGCGGGGGACTGACATTTTTCGCGCAAGTGCGTTATATTTCAGCACTGAAACAAGGACGGCGGACTCTGCCGCGAGCCCGCCGTCCTCTTTTATACAATGCCACGGACAGCGGCTGCCGCATAAACCCCCAATTGGGGGGCGGATCTCCCGTGGTCCCTGGGGACACGAATGACTTTCGATCAGCTGAACCTGCACCCGATGCTTCTGAAGGCGGTGCAGGATATGGAGTTCACCAAGCCGACGCCGATCCAGGAGCAGGCGATTCCGCCCGCGCTGGAAGGCCGCGACCTGCTGGCCTGCGCGATGACGGGGAGCGGCAAGACCGCCGCGTTCCTGCTTCCCATCATGAACCACCTGCTGGCCAAGCCGCGCGGCACCACGCGGGTGCTGGTGCTGTCGCCCACGCGCGAGCTGGCGGCGCAGATCCACGACCACTTCACGCAGCTCGCCAAGCACACCAACCTGCGCGGCGCGGCCGTGTTCGGCGGGGTGGGGATGAACCCGCAGGAGCAGGCCTTCCGCCGCGGCGTGGACATCATCGTGGCCACGCCGGGCCGCCTGCTCGACCACCTGCAGCACTCGTACGCCTCGCTGGCGAACGTGGAGATGCTGGTGCTGGACGAGGCCGACCGCATGCTCGACATGGGGTTCCTCCCCGACATCCGCCGCGTGCTGCGGCACGTGCCGGCCAAGCGCCAGACGCTGTTCTTCAGCGCCACCATGCCCGCGCCGATCGTGAAGCTCTCGCACGAGATGCTGAACGCGCCGGCGGCGATCAACCTGGAGCGCAAGTCGATGCCGGCCACCGGCATCACCCAGGCCGCGTGGCCGGTGAAGGAAGACCAGAAGCCCGCGCTGTTCCTGGAGATGCTGCGGCGCAAGGAAGTGAGCGGGGCGATCGTGTTCTGCCGCACCAAGCACCGCTCCAACCGGCTGTTCGAGATCCTCGAGAAGGCCGGGATTTCGGTCGCCCGCATCCACGGCAACCGCAGCCAGAGCGCGCGCACCGAGGCGCTCGACGGCTTCAAGAACGGGCGCTACCAGGTGCTGGTGGCCACCGACATCGTGGCCCGCGGCATCGACGTGGAGGCGCTGGAGCACGTGGTGAACTTCGACGTGCCGCACCAGCCGGAAGACTACATCCACCGCGTGGGCCGCACCGCGCGCGCCGAGGCCACCGGCGAGGCGTACACGCTGGTCTCGCCGGAAGAGGAAAAGGACTTCCGCGACATCGAGCGCGCCGTGGGCAAGCAGATCCCCCGCCGCACGCTGGAGGGCTTCGACTACAACGCCCGCGCGGCGGAGCGCTTCGAGGTGCCGATCGGCGACCGCATCAAGGAGATCCGCGCGCGCAAGGCGGCCGACCGCGAGCGCGCGCGCCAGAAGGCCGACGCACGCGCCGCGCGTGAGGCCGCCGAGGCGTCGCGCGGCGGCACCCGGCAGCCGGCGAGCAGCCGTGGCCCCGAGCGCGGCGCGCAGCCGCACGGCCCCCGGCGCGAGCTGGCGGGCGCCGGTGCCGGCAACGGCGGCGGTGGCAACAGCGGCCGCCGTCGTGGCGGGCGCGGCGGCCGTGGCGGTGGCGGGGGCGGTTCCCGCCAGGGCTGACGCAACGCGGCCGTCCCGAGCGGCGCCGTCCTCCGGGCGGTCGCCGCGATGAGCGGCCTCTGGTTCGACAGTAGAAACGGGCGGCCGGCTTCCTGATGGAGGCCGGCCGCCCGTCGCTTCGTCATGGATGTCGTTCCATCCGCCGCCTCACCCTCGGCCGCGAGGTTTTCCCCCGCGCCTGGCGCGCGCCTCCCGCGCCGGCGACGGCGCTCAGCCTCGCGCAGTTTGCGAGGCTTGCCATTGTTCCAGCTGCGGATTCATCCGCCTTCCGTCGCGCGAGCCGCGTCCCCGTTACCCTCGCTGCCTTCATCCCCCTCGTCCCCGCTGTCCTCGCTGCTTTCATCCCCGCCGTCCTCGCTGCCCTCATCCCCGCCGTCATCCCCCTCCCCCTCCTCGTGCTCGCGGATCAGCG
>DASQLJ010000202.1:0-6204 GCA_035630095.1 Longimicrobium sp. | reverse complement strand
CCCGTCTACCCCGCAAACCGCTGCACCCGATCGCCGGCAGACCCTTGATCGAATGGGTCTGGCGCCGCGCCGTCGCGTCCGGTGTATTCGACGATCTCGTCCTCGCCACCGACTCGCCCGAGGTGGCCGACGCCGCGCGCGAGTTCGGCGCGACCGCGGTGCTCACGCGCGGCGACCACCCGTCGGGCACCGACCGCGTGGCCGAGGTGGCGCGGCGGCCGGAGTACCGCGAGTGCGGGGTGATCGTGAACGTGCAGGGCGACGAGCCCTTCGTGCGGCGCGACCACCTGGAAGCCGCCGTCGCCCTGGTGCGCGACGGGGGATGGGACGTCGGCACCGTCGCCACGCCTATCGACTCGACGGACGAGTGGCGCGAGGCGTCGGTGGTGAAGGTGGTGCGCGGCGGCGACGGCGGCGCGCTGTACTTCAGCCGCGCGCCGGTGCCGCACCCCCGCGACGCGGAGCCCGACCTGGCGTCGGGCGCGTACCTGCGCCACGTGGGCATCTACGCATGCACGCGCGACGCGCTGCTGCGCTGGGTGTCGCTCCCCGAGGGCGGGCTGGAGCGCATCGAGAAGCTGGAGCAGCTTCGCGCGCTCGCCGCCGGGCTGCGCATCGGCGTGGCGGTGGGCGAGCCGGCCGAGGGCGGCGTGGACACCCCCGCCGACGCCGCGCGCGCCGAACGGATCATCCTGGAGAGCCAGGCAACCACCCTGGAGCGAGCACGCACATGACCGCCCTGAACACGGCGCCCACCAAGTACATCTTCGTCACCGGCGGCGTCGTCTCGTCGCTCGGCAAGGGGATCGCGGCGGCCTCCATCGGCCGGCTGCTGGTCGAGCGCGGGCTGCGCGTGACCATCCAGAAGTTCGATCCCTACATCAACGTCGACCCCGGCACGCTCTCGCCCTTCCAGCACGGCGAGGTGTTCGTCACCGACGACGGCGCCGAGACCGACCTGGACCTGGGCCACTACGAGCGCTTCATCGGCGAATCGCTGTCGCAGGCCAACAGCATCACCACCGGGCGGATCTACCAGGACGTGATCACCCGCGAGCGGCGCGGCGAGTACCTGGGCGCCACGGTGCAGGTGATCCCGCACATCACCGACGCCATCAAGGGCGCCATCCGCCGGCTGGCGCCCAACCACGACGTGGTGATCACCGAGATCGGCGGCACGGTGGGCGACATCGAGTCGCTCCCGTTCCTGGAGGCGATCCGCCAGTACCGGCAGGAGGTGGGGCGCGAGCACACGCTGTTCATCCACCTCACCCTGATCCCCTACATCGCGGCCGCGGGCGAGCTGAAGACCAAGCCCACGCAGCACTCGGTGCGCGAGCTGATGGAGATCGGGATCCAGCCCGACGTCCTCGTCTGCCGCTCCGAGCATCCCATCAGCCCCGAGATGAAGCGCAAGATCGCGCTCTTCTGCAACGTGGACGTGAACGCGGTGATCGAGGCGCGCGACGCCAGCACGATCTACGAGGTACCGCTCGACTACGCCCGCCAGCGGCTGGACGAGCTGATCGCCGGGAAGCTGGGGCTGCACACCGAGCGCCCCGACCTGGCCGACTGGCGCCGCCTGGTGGAGCGCGTGAAGTCGCCGAAGCAGGGCGAGGTGCGCATCGCCGTCGTGGGCAAGTACGTGGCGCTGATCGACAGCTACAAGAGCGTGCAGGAGGCGCTGATCCACGGCGGCATCGCCAACGACGTGAAGGTCAGGATCGACTGGCTGAGCTCGGAGGACTTCGAGAACGGCCAGGGCGCCGAGAAGCTGGCCGCCTACCACGGCCTGCTGATCCCCGGCGGCTTCGGCGTGCGCGGCGTCGAAGGGATGCTCAGCGCCATCCGCTGGGCGCGCGAGAACGGCCTCCCCTTCTTCGGCATCTGCCTGGGGCTGCAGACGGCGGTGATCGAGTTCTCGCGCTCGGTGTGCGGGATCGAGGGCGCGCACAGCGCCGAGTGGGACGATCGCACCTCCGATCCCGTGATCTGCCTGATGAACTCGCAGCGCGAGATCACCGACCTGGGCGGCACGCAGCGCCTCGGCGCCTACACCGCGCGGCTCACCCCCGGCAGCCTGGCCGCCGAGATCTACGGCGCGCACGAGATCAGCGAGCGCCACCGGCACCGCTACGAGGTGAACAACGCCTACCGCGAGACGCTGGACGAGCACGGCCTGCGCGTGAGCGGCGTCTCGCCCGACGGCAACCTGGTGGAGATGGTGGAGCTCCCCGGCCACCCCTGGTTCGTGGCCACCCAGGCCCACCCCGAGCTCAAGAGCCGCCCCGACCAGCCGCACCCGCTCTTCGCCCGCTTCGTCGAGGCGGCGGTCGTTCGGCGCGGCCCGGTGGCGCCTTCCGCGTCCACGGACACGCCGACCGACGGGTCCGCAGACGGCGCCGACGCGCGGCCGCGGCAGGTCGCCGCGCTGGCGGGGGACTGAGGCGCGTGGGCGAGAGCCGCGACGGGCGCGTGCGCGCGCCCGAGATCCTCCGCGGGCTCCCCGTGGACGAGCTGCTGGCGGGGGCAGAGGTCGACGCGCTCGCGCCGCGCCGCCTGCCGCAGGCCGGCGCGGACGTCGCCCGGCTCTTCCGCGTGGGCGCGCCGTTCTGGCTGATCGCCGGCCCGTGCGTGCTGGAGAGCGACGCGCTGAACCTCACCATCGCCGAGTCGCTGGCGCGGATCGCGGACGACCTGGGGCTGCCGATCATCTTCAAGGCCAGCTTCGACAAGGCGAACCGCTCCTCCCCCGGCTCGCCGCGCGGACCCGGCGTGGACGAGGGGCTGGAGAAGCTGGCGCGGGTCGGCGCGGCCACCGGGCTGCCGCTGCTCACCGACGTGCACGAGCCGGCGCAGTGCGCCGCCGTGGCCGAGGTGGTGGACGTCCTCCAGATCCCCGCCTTCCTCTGCCGGCAGACGGACCTGCTGGTCGCCGCCGGTGCCACCGGCCGGCCGGTGAACGTGAAGAAGGGGCAGTGGATGGGGCCCGCCGAGATGAAGGGCGCCGCCGCCAAGGTGCGCGGCGCGGGGGCGCGCGGGGTGGCGGTGACGGAGCGGGGGACCTTCTTCGGCTACGGCAACCTGGTGGTGGACATGCGCTCCTTCGCGCTGATGCGCCAGGCGTGCGACGCGCCGGCCGTGTTCGACGGCACCCACTCGGTGCAGCGGCCGGGCGAGGGCGCGGGGATCAGCGGCGGCGAGCCCGGGCACATCCCGGCGCTGGTGCGCGCGGCGGTGGCGGCGGGTGCGGACGCGGTCTTCCTGGAGACGCACCCGGACCCGGCGCGCGGCCTCTCCGACACCACCAACATGCTCCCGCTGGCGCGGCTCCGCCCGCTGCTGGAGCAGGTGCTGGAGATCCGCGCCGCCGTGCACCCGTTCGAGTGGGAGGCGGGCGCCCGTGGCTGAGCCGATCGACGCCGGGCTGGCGAACCGCGTCCGCATCGTCTTCCTGGACGTGGACGGGGTGATGACCGACGGCGGCGTGTACCTGGGCGCCACCGAGAGCGGCGAGCCGGTGGAGCTGAAGCGCTTCGACATCCAGGACGGGCTGGGGATCCGGCTGATGAAGGAGGCCGGCATCCTGGTCTCCATCGTCACCGGCCGCGAGAGCCACGCGGTGGCGATCCGCGCGAAGGAGCTGGAGATCGACGAGGTGCACCAGGACCGCACCGCCGCCAAGCTCAAGACCGTTCAGGAGATCCTGCGGCGGCTGGGGATCGGCTGGGACGAGGCGGCGTTCCTGGGCGACGACCTCCCCGACCTCCCGATCCTGCGCCGCGTGGGCCTCCCCGCCGTCGTCGGCAACGCCACCTCCGACGCGCGGGCGTGCGCCGTGTGGGCGGGGGAGCGCGAGGGCGGCCGCGGCGCGGTGCGCGAGTTCGCCGAGGCGCTGCTGGGCGCCCGCGGCGTGTGGCACGAGCGGGTGGAGGCGTACGTGGCCGAGCGCGAGGGCGCCGCCGGCCGGAGCGCCGGGCAATGACCGACACGCTCGCGGTCGCCGACGGCCTGGCCCTCTCGGTCAGCGAGACGCTGGAGCGCGCCCGCCGGGTGATCCGCCAGGAGGCCCGCGCCGTCGCCGACCTGGAAGACCGCATCGGCGCCGACTTCGCGGGCGCGGTGGACGCGATCGTCCAGGCCACAGGCCGCGTGATCGTGAGCGGGGTGGGGAAGAGCGGGATCATCGCGCGGAAGATCGCGGCGACGATGACGTCGACCGGAACGCCGGCCACCTTCCTCCATCCCGTGGAGGCGCTGCACGGCGACCTGGGGATCGTGGGGCCCGGCGACGTGGCCGTCCTCCTCTCCAAGAGCGGCGAGAGCGAGGAGCTGCGCGGGCTGGTGGAGTACCTGGGGCGGATGGGCGTGCGGCTGGTGGCGATGACGGGGCGGGTCGAATCGTCCCTCGCGCGACAGTCGGAATTCGTGCTCGACTGCTCCGTGGCCGAGGAGGCGTGCCCGCACGACCTGGCGCCCACCTCGTCCACCACGGCCGCGCTGGCGATGGGCGACGCGCTGGCCGTCGCGCTCCTCCTGCGCCGCGGCTTCGGGCGCGACGACTTCGCCCGGCTGCATCCGGGCGGCGCGCTGGGGCGGCGGCTCCTGCTGCGCGTGGCGGACGTGATGGTCACGCGCGACCTGCCGCTGCTGGGCCCCGCGGCCACCATGCGCGAGTGCGTGGTGCAGCTCGCCGAGCGGCGCGGCACCGTGGCGGTGGTGGACGAGGAGAACCGGCTGCTGGGCGTGGTGACCAGCGGCGACCTGGCCCGGCTGATGGAGCGCGAGGAGCACTTCTTCACCCTCCCCGTCTCGCAGGTGATGACGCACCGGCCGCGCACGGCGGAGCCCGACCAGCTCGCCGCGGCCGCCGTGGGGGTGATGGAGCGGTACGGGGTGATGGCGCTGCCCGTCCTCGGCGAGGACGGCCGCGTGCTGGGGATGGTGCACCTGCACGACCTGATGCGCGCCGGCGCGGTTTGACGAGAAGCTGCAGGCGTCCGCCGTCGACCGCACCGGCGACGTGGAGCTAGTTGACCCGATTCGATCGAGAGAGATGACGCGGTTCCGTACGATCCTGTTGCTGGCCGTGGGGTTTCCCCTGGCCGCCGCCTGCGACGAGGCGCCGGCGGCGCCGGGCGTGGCCGTGGGCGTCAACAGCAACCAGGTGACGGTCGGGATGCGGCTCAAGATCACCGAGGCCGGCCGCCAGAAGGCCGACCTCACCGCCGACAGCGCCGAGACGCCCGCGGGGCAGACGGTGACGGCGCTCAAGAAGGTGCACCTGGTGTTCTACGAGCCCGGCCGCAAGCCCAGCAACCTGACTTCGAAGACCGGCGACTACGACCAGCAGAACGGGATGATGACGGCGCGCGGCAACGTGGTCCTGGTCACCCAGGGCGACAAGGGGATGCGCACCATCACCACCCAGGAGCTGCACTGGGACCAGCGCGCCGACCGCGTCTGGAGCACCGTGGAGACCACCATCGTGGAGAACGGACAGACGCTGATCAGCGACGGCTTCACCTCCAACGCGGCCTTCACCAACGTCCAGGGGAAGAACGGGCGGGTGAAGGGCGTGCGGGTGGGCGAAGGGGGGCTGCGGTTCTGATGAAGCGCGCCCTCCTCCTCCCGCTCGCGCTCGCCGCGCTGCAGGCGGCGGCCCCCGAGGCCGCCGCCCAGAACGTGTGCGAGGTGGTGTATTCGCGCGGCACCTTCACCGCCGTGGGCGACCCGCGCAACCGCGTGATCAGCGCGCAGGGGCCGCTGCTGGTGCGCTGCACCGGCGGCGAGGAGCTGCGCTCCGACAGCGCCGTGGTCTATTCGAGCCAGAACGAGGTGCACCTCTTCCGCCAGGTGGACTACCAGGACCCGGGCCGCTCGCTCACCAGCGACATGGCGATCTACAACAGCGCCAGCGGCCGCCTCTACGCCACCGGCAACGTGGTCTTCACCGACAGGGGCCAGGGGAGCACGCTGCGCGGCCCCGAGCTGGAGTACTTCCGCGCCGCGCAGGGCCGCCCGCAGAGCCAGGCCACCGCGCTGCAGCGCCCGCACGTGACGGTGACGCCGCGCGGCAGCGGCGGCAGCGGCGGCAGCGGCGGCAGCGGCGGCAGCGGCGGGCGCCGGCGCAGCCCCATGGAGATCGACGCCGACCGCGTGACCAGCGTGGGCGACCGCTACATGACCGCCACCGGCAACGTG
>DASQLJ010000201.1:0-8881 GCA_035630095.1 Longimicrobium sp. | reverse complement strand
AACAGCCAGAAGACGGAGCCGGAACATGTCGACGATCAGCCGCCCCCTCGCGGGGCCCTCGCTCACCTTCGACCTGGCGGAGCTGCTCGGCGAGCTGCGCAAGGAAGAGGCATACGGCCGCAGCGGCCGCGCTGGCCGCACGCTGGTGAAGGACGTGCGCTTCCGCGTGGTGCTGCTGGCGGTGGCCAACGAGGTGATGATCGGCACCCACCAGGCCGACAGCCCCATGACGCTGCAGGTGGTGCAGGGCGGGCTGAGCTACCGCGACGCCGGCGGCGAGTACACGCTGCGCGAGGGCGACCTGCTCTTCTTCGGCCCCGGCCAGGCCGAGGACATCCGCGCCACCGCCGACAGCGGCCTCCTGCTCACGCTCAGCGCCACCAACGACGACTTCAAGCTCGAAGGCCGCGCCAACGCACCCGACGCCGACAACGACGCGCCACCCTTCCCCTCCGCCGGCGGGAGTCGCTGATCGGCCTGGATAT
The DNA here is from genome assembly GCA_035630095.1 of Longimicrobium sp. Lineage (GTDB taxonomy): Bacteria > Gemmatimonadota > Gemmatimonadetes > Longimicrobiales > Longimicrobiaceae > Longimicrobium. Next base: position 8,396 of record DASQLJ010000201.1, on the reverse strand, counting down.
GGGCACGTGAGGTTCGGACGCCCGGCACCATGAGAAAGAAGGTCCTGCAGCGTGTTTCGCCGCAGGACCTTCTCTCGTCTCGTCCCCGAAGCCGCGATCGAGCCGCAAAGCCACCGCCGCGCCGAGAAGCCTCGCGCAGTTTGCGAGGCTTTTCGTAGGTGTAGCTGCGGCGCGGCGGCTTCAGCCGCCGGTCGGCGGATCAGCCACTCGACTGCGCGGCCTCGCGTGCCTCAGTCGGCGCCGGGCGCGGCGAGCGGGGCGGCGATCTCCACGTTGTCGATGCGCACGGCCACCTCTTCGGCCACCTGGCCGAGCAGGTGGTCCGCCAGGCGGAGCGCCATCGCCACGATGCTGAGCGTGGGGTTCGCCCACCCGCCGCTGGGCCAGTTGGACGAGCTCGACACGTACAGGTTGTCCACCGCGTGGAGCCGGCAGTCCGGGTTCACCACGCCGTCGGTCGCGGAGACCGACATCCGGGTGCCGCCCATGGGGTGGTCGCCCGGAACCAATCGGGTCCACCAGGAGGCGCGGTCGCGGATGTTGAAGTTGCGCTGGAACTTGAACTTGTACGCCAGCGACAGCCGATAGCTCGCGGCGTCGACCGCCCTCTCGTACGTGTGCATGTCGGCCTCGGAGAGCTTCCACTCCACCCGCACGCGCCGGTTGCCCAGCACGTCCACGCTGTCGGCCAGCGTCAGGCGGCTGTCGTCGGACGGGAGCTGCTCCCAGCACACGTTGAAGGTGCACCCCGCGTCCGTGGCGTTCAGCATCACCCGGAAGTTCCCGAACGAATTGTTGCGAAGCGTTTCGGCGGTCGGCACGAGCACCGACCACACCCATTCGTACGGGGGATCGTTGGGGTTGGCGTTCGGGCACGTGCCGTCCGCGTCCGCGTCGTAGTCCGGCACCTCCACCCCCGTTTCCAGCGGCCCGGGCGCCTCGGCCGCGGCGGGCGAGATCGGGAACCGGGTCAATGCCAGGAAGTTCCGGACCGGCGGAGACCACCTCACACCCGGATCGAACGTGACCGTGGCCGCGTTCCCCACCACCGGGTGGACGTTGAAGAAGCGCCCCACCTTGTCGTGGTTGTTCCCCAGGCCGTCGCGCTGCCGCTCGCTGGGCGAGTCGAGGAGCGCCCGCACCGTCTCGATCCCGCCGAGTGCCACCACGAACACCTTCGCGTACACGTCGAAGTCGCGGTTCACGGTGAGGGTGCCCGGGTGCAGCGTCTTCCCGGAGACGTGCGTGATGCTGTCCATGCCGCTCGTTCCGTCGGCATGGATGCGCACCAGGTTGGAGTGCAGGATGAAGCGGAGGTTCGGGGCGGCCTCCAACTCCGCGCGGTAGTTCTTGAAGAAGCACTTCTTCCCGTCCTGCACCCCCAGGACGCAGGTCTGGCGCACCACCGCGGGGCTGCCCGGGATGGTCGCCAGCGTGCCGCGCGATCGGTCGACCCAGTACCCGGGGTCGTATTCGAACGGGCCCAGCGAGCACATCGTCTGCGCGCGCGGGTAGAACCGCTCCAGCTCGCCGGCGGGAAGGGGCCACGCGGGATAATCGCCGTGCCCGGCGATGTCCATTTGGTCCAGCGGCCGGCACCACGCGCCCCAGCAGTTGGTGGAGCCGCCGAACGCGCGGAACCGCGACTTGGTGAGGAAATCGGGCCTGATCGCCGCCATGTCGCCCACCATCTCCCCCGCGTACAGCGGCTGGCTGGCGGACTGATCGCCCTTGATCGGCGGCGGATCCTCGCCGCCCTCCAGCACCACCACGTTCAGCCCCGGTGCCTTGCGCGCCAGCTCCAGCGCCAGCGTGATCCCCGCCGCGCCCCCGCCCAGGATGCACACGTGGGCGTCGTAGCACGGATGTGTCTTGAAGAACTCGTTTCCATCGATGATCATGGGTACCCTCTGAAGATGGGAGGTGCATCGGTGATGCGCCCGATGTCGACGCGGACGAAACGCAGCAGGCCGCCGTACCCTTCGCGCGGCGGTGGAGGGGGGAAGGGGACGGGGAAGGGGGTCACGGAAGGAGCTGTGAACGATGCTGCAATCATCAACTGCTACGTATTGCGGTTGCAGAATAGCATCTGTTCCCGGGTAATCCTACACATTCGTTTCCGAGCCACGCCGGGGGAGGTCCGGAGATCGCCACTGCCCGTGGATGGCGATCGCCGCCGCCGAGGTCCCTCCCGACGGATGCGGAAACCCGCTATCGTACATCACGCCGCGCGTCGACGAGCGCGGTACCTCCGGCACCAGCTCTCCACGCCCGCCGTTCCTTTTCCGCCGGTGCGGCGCCGCCCCGGTCAGAAACGCGCCCCCCGGCTCGTTGCAAGGGTGGCCCCGGGAGCGCACGGCAGCAGCGAACGCTTCTCACGCTTGGACACCATGACCCCCTCGGAAGAGCGCTTGAACGTCACCCAGCTCTTCCTGCAGCACTACGACGGCCTGTACAGGTACCTCGTGCGCCTCACCGGCGACGCGGACCTGGCGGCGGACGCGGCACAGGAAGCGTTCGTACGGCTCGTCGAACGTCCGCCGCAGGACAGGCACGTGCGCGCATGGCTTTTCGCCGTGGCCACCAACGTGGTGCGCGACACCGCGCGCGCGCGTGCCCGGTGGATGACGCTGCTGATGGGGTCGCCCGACCGCGCCCCCATGGGCGACGTGGGGCCGGGGCCCGACGATGCCGCGGAGAGCGCGGAGCGCCGCAAGATCGTACGAGTGGCGCTCGACCGGCTGAGTTGGAAGGAGAGGACCGTGCTCCTGATGAGGGAAGAGGGATTCGCCCACCACGAGATCGCCGACGCCGTCGGCACGACCACGGGTTCGGTGGGCACCATGATCGCCCGTGCGCTGAAGAAGCTCGCGGTCGAGCTCGCCCCAACCTCGGAGACCCTGAGATGACCGTTCTGGCAGGGTCGCGCCACCTCGGTGACGACGACCTGATTCGATACATGGACCACCAGCTCGACCGCGAGGGACAGCGGCTGATGGGCGCGCACCTGCGCACCTGCGCCGGCTGCACCGCGCGGCTCGACGAGCTCCGGCGCACCTCCGCCCTGGCGAGCGAGTGGCTGAGCCTGCTCCCCGCCGAGATGCCCGACCCCGGCAAGCGCGCCGTCGCGCTCGCCGCGGTCGACCGGGCGCGCTTCCGCCGCCGCGGCACGGGCGTGCTGGGGAGCGCCTGGCTCAAGGCCGCCGCCTCGGTGGTGCTGCTGGTGAGCGTGGGGATGGCCACCGAGCCGATGCGCGCGTTCGTTGCGCGCGGCGTGGTGGGCCTCGGCGGCAGCGAGCCCGGCTCGGCGGCGGCGCGCATCGCCGAGTGGCTGGGCCACCGCCACGAGGCGCCGCGGCCGGCCGCGGCGCCGGTCACGCTGCAGGCGCCGCCCGAGGTGATCTACGCGCCCGACACGCGCACGCCGGCCGCCGCGCCGGCGCGCGCGGAGCGCCCCGCGCCCGAGGTCAAGCGGGGGATGTCGGCCCCGCTGCAGTTCATGCCGGCGGGCCCCGACGTGTCGCTGGTGTTCAGCTCGGTGCAGGCGGTGGGCACCGCCACCATCTGGCTGCGCGAGGTGCCGGGCGGCAACGCGCAGGCGGTGCGCAACTACCGCGGCGAGGAGATGGTCCCCGGCCCGCAGGGGCTCGAGATCCGCAACCGCCGCGGCTCCACCGCCGACTACGTGATCACCGTCCCCACCCGCTTCCGCTACGTGCGGGTGCGCGTGGGCGACGGCCCCGAGGTCCAGATCGCCACCACCAAGAGCAAGCAGGAGTGGGTCTGGACCATCAAGCTCCAATCCTCGGCGCTGGACGACCAGGTGCCCGGGGCGCATTGACCTGACTGACTGACAACGACCGATTCCGAAGTCACGGGCCTTTCAGCCGCCCGGCGCGACCGCTCCGCGCCGGGCGGCTTTTTAGTTGTGATTCCAGAGTTTTCGCGTCGGTTTCCATCTGCTTTGAACGACGGTTCGGGCGTGTTCGGCGCTGGGGCGCCGAACCGGGCTGCGCGCGCGGTAGGCAACGATACGACTGTTGCCAACCGCGCCGGGCCCACGGCGGCGGACCGGCACCTTTCCCCTCCGGCAGCACTTGCGCGCCGCCGCCGCGTTCCCGGCCCTCCGGGCGCGCATCCCTCACGCATCGTGCGCCCCCGAAGCACCATCACACGCGTAGCTCGTTGCCAGCAAACCCGATCGCCTCGCCCCCACGTCCGCCATTCCCGACCCCCGCCACACCGAACCCGGTGCAGCGCCACCCCGTGCAGGCCACCTCGACCGCCCCTCCCCCAGGCAGTTTTGGGGGAGGGGCAGCGCGGGCGAAGCCTCGCGCGGGGTGGGGGCCCGCGGCGCCTCGGGTCCCCCCATCGACCCCTGAGCGACGCCTGAGCGATGCCGATCCCTCCATCCATCCCAACCACCCCCCACCCGGCTTGCGCAAACGTGTGGGGCCAAATACTGTAACAGCGCGGGCACCGGACCGCTCTCCGCGTGCAAACCGTTGTCCGAAGGCGCCTTGCGCGCCTTCGTCGTTTCACCACCAGGCGCCACGATGCCTGCCGCCGCCCGGCGGCTCGGCCCGGCGCGCCGCTCGCCCCCGCCCATCCGGTGAAACCCCGACGACACGCCGTCATCCTCGAGCTCGTTCGCGAGCACCGCATCTCGTCGCAGGAGACGCTGCGCGAGCGGCTGGTGGAGCGCGGGATCGAGGTGGCGCAGGCCACCCTCTCGCGCGACATCCGCGAGCTGGGGCTGGTGAAAGTCCCCGACGAGGACGGCGGCTCGCTCTACACCCTCCCCGCCGGCGTCACCGACCCCATGCCCACGCTGGCGCGCCTCCTCCCCAGCCTGTACCTGGGCGCGGACGGGGTGGGGAACCTGCTGGTGGTGAAGACGCTGGTCGGCGGCGCCCAGCCGATCGCCGTCGGCGTCGACTGGGAGGAGTGGCCCGAGGTGGTGGGCACCGTCGCCGGCGACGACACCGTCCTCGTCATCCTCCGCGACGCCGTCCACCGCGACACCATCGTCCGCCGCATCGAGGAGCTCGCCGGCGTCGAGCGGTAACCGGCGCGCGGACGCCCGACCGCCGTGGGCCCGGCGGAACCGCTCCCCGCCGGGCCTTCGCGCCTTCTCCCCATCGCCCCACCCGCTCCACCACCCCTGCACGCCACCGCCGGCGTCCGCCCCGATGCCGCCCCCGCAGCCTCGCGCCGTTTGCGAGGCTGCCCATTGTTCCAGCCGCGGCTTCAGCCGCCTTTCGCTGCATCCCGGTCCGCCCCCCGTCTCCATCCCTCGCCCGATGAGGCGCGGGGCTTGCACGCGTCCCCGCCGCGCACGCTGATCGCAGCCGTTTCGCGCACCGTACTCGCCTGTGGGGGAGATCCGGGTGATCCTGATCCGTCCGTTCCGCGGCCGCGTGGCCGCTTCGCTGGCGCTGGCGCTCGCCATCGGCGCCTGCCGTCCGTCCGCGCCCGCGGGCCCCTCGCCGTCGCCGGTCCCCGGCGAGGCGCCGGCACCGGTGCCCTACGTGCCGCTGACGCAGGGGCTTCCGCCGATCCCCGCGGTCGACGCGCCGCTCGCGATCCGTCTCGTGGCGCCGGAGCCGGGGCAGAGCCGGCCGTCGCGCGCATCGGCCTTCCTCTACGGCAGCGTGGGGACGGGGGGCGCGGCGCTGCTGGTGAACGGAACGCAGGTGCCGGTGGCGCCCAACGGCGCCTTCATCGCCTACCTCCCCGTGCCGGCTGACGGCGTGTGGCGGCTGCAGGCCTTCAAGAACGGGCAGACGGCGGAGGCCAGCTACACCTACCGCGTGAGCGGGGGCGAGACCCAGTCGCAGGCCGACACGGCCACCGAGGCGGGCCCGCAGGACACCGCCGCCACCACGGCGCCGCCGTCGCGCATCGCGTTCTCCGCGCCGCGCGCCGGCCGCGTGGTGCGCGGCGGCGACACGCTCGCCACCGGCTCCGACGCGGTGTACGCGCGGCCCACGCCCACCGGCGGGTACCGCTGGTTCTTCCCGCGCGGCACGAACCTGGTGCTGCTGGAGCGGAGCGGAGGGCAGTATCGCGTGCAGCTCGGCGGCACGGAGACGGCCTGGATCGACACCGCCAACGTCCGCCTCTCCGCCGACACGACGGCCGCGGCCGCGGCCGCGGCGCCCATGCTGGGCCGCCAGCGCACGGTCACCACCGGCGCCGCGCCGGAGCTGCGCGTGCCGGGGGGGTTCGCGCCCTTCCTGGTGGAGGCGGACAGCGCCGGCGTTCGCGTGACCGTCTACGGCGCCGCCGCGGCGGGCGCGGGCGGCGACCTGCGCGTGGCGACGGACGATTTCGTGACCGCGGCGCGGCAGGAGCGCGTGGCCGCGGAGGTGGAGCGCTTCCACCTGCAGCTCTCGCGCTGGGTGTGGGGCTACAAGGCGTTCTACGAGGCGGACGGCACGCTGGTGGTGCGCCTTCGCCGCCCGCCGCGCATCGACCCGGCAAACCCGCTGCGCGGCATCCGCATCGTGGTGGACCCCGGCCATCCGCCGGCGGGGGCGATCGGGCCCACGGGCTACCACGAGAAGGACGCCAACCTCGGCATCGGCCTCCGCCTGGCCGAGCGGCTGCGCGCGGCCGGTGCCGACGTGCGCATCACCCGCACCGCCGACGTGGTGGTGGACCTGGCCGCGCGCCCCGCGATGGCGGTCGCGCAGGACGCGGAGCTGCTCATCTCCGTGCACAACAACGCGTTCGGCGAGGCGGCCAACCCCGTCCGCGACCACGGCACCAGCGCCTACTGGTTCCGCCCGTTCTCGGCTGACCTGTGCCGCACGCTCGACCGCGAGATCGCCGGCGTCACCCGCATCCCCGACCTGGGCGCCAAGTACGGCAACCTCGCGCTGGTGCGGCCCACGTGGATGCCGAGCTGCCTCACCGAGAGCCTGTTCATGCCGATCCCCGAGCAGGAGTCGGCGCTGAAGGACCCCGCCTTCCTCGACCGCCTGGCGGAAGCGCACGTGCGTGGCATCGCCGAGTTCCTGAGGATGCGCGCGGGGCGGTGAGACTGCCGAACAGATGCGCCAGTGCGTTCGGGGATCGAGACGGACTCGGCTTCCGCCCCGACAACCCCAACGCACTCGCGCACCTGTCAGCGGCGCCGTCGACACGCACAGGGCCGGATAGATCCGAAGTCCCACTCTCGCACCGAAACCGTTGAATGAAAGCCATCGTCATCACCCGCCCCGGCGGCCCCGACGTGCTCTCCACCGAAGACCGCCCCGTGCCGGAGCCGGGCCCGGGCGAGATCCGCGTGCGCGTGCGCGCCTCGGCGCTCAACCGCGCCGACGTGCTGCAGCGCCGCGGCAGCTACCCCGCCCCCCCGGGCGCCCCGGCGGACATCCCGGGCCTCGAGTACGCCGGCGAGGTGGACGCGATGGGCCCGGGCGCGGGGCTGTGGGCGGTGGGGAACCGGGTGATGGGGATCGTGGGCGGGGGCGGGCACGCCGAGTTCGTGGTGGTGCACGAGCGCGAGGGGATCCGCATCCCCCAGAACCTGGGGTGGGAGGAGGCCGCCGCCATCCCCGAGGCCTTCCTCACCGCCTACGACGCGCTCTTCCGCCAGCTCGACCTGAAGATGGGCGAGCGGCTGCTGATCCACGCGGTGGGGAGCGGCGTGGGGACGGCGGGGCTGCAGCTCGCCCTGGCCGCGGGCGCCATGACCATCGGCACCTCGCGCACCCCCGAGAAGCTGAAGCGCGCCGCCGAGCTGGGGCTGGAGGTGGGGATCGACACCGAGCGCGAGGACTTGGCCGAGGCGGTGAACCAAGCCACCTACGGGAGCGGCGTGAACGCCGTGCTCGACCTGGTGGGCGGCAAGCTGCTCGAGGCGTCGCTGCGCATCCTGGCGGTGCAGGGCCGCGCGATCGTGGTGGGCACCACGGCCGGCAACAAGGCCGAGATCGACCTGGGCCTGCTGCTGCGCCGCCGCGTGCACCTCTTCGGCACCGTGCTGCGCAGCCGGCCGCTGGAGGAGAAGATCGCCCTGGCGCGCGAGTTCTCCTCCGTCGTGATCCCGCTGCTCTCGTCGGGGCGGATCAAGCCGGTGGTCGATTCCACCTTCCGCTTCTCCGAGATCCGCAAGGCGCACGAGCTGATGGAATCCAACGCGACGTTCGGGAAGATCGTGCTGACCTGGTAGATAGGGGACGGAGCGGAGGGCCGGAGTCGGCGCATGCGGTGGCGGCCCCCTCCCCCCGGCCCCCTCCCCGCGCTCCGCGGGCGCTCCGCGGGGGAGGGGGTGAACAGCAACGGCAACGGCGAGCCGCAGCGGAAGTTTCCACCCTCCCCCGCGAAGCGCGGGGAGGGTACGCGCCCTCAGGCGCGGGGAGGGGGCCCCCGGCGCCGCCGGAGCG
>DASQLJ010000200.1:0-4732 GCA_035630095.1 Longimicrobium sp. | reverse complement strand
AGGAACCAGAGCCGCTCCTGCGCGAAGGAGAGGGGGAGCGCCGGGCCGCGCTCCACCGGCACCACCGGCGGGAGCACCGCGTGCCCCGCGCCGCGCAGCACCTCCACCCGCTTGGCCAGCTCGGCCACCGTGGGCGCCTCGAAGAGGACGCGCACCGGGAGCTCCACGGCGAACACCTCGCGGAGTTGCGAGACCACCCGCATCGCCAGGAGCGAGTGGCCGCCGGCCTCGAAGAAGTTCTGGTGAACGCCCACGCGGTCGCGCCGCAGCACCCGGGCCCAGATCCCCGCCAGCACCTCCTCCAGCGGCGTGCTCGGCGCCTGCGAGGCCGCGTCGTCGGCCCCGTGGTCCGGCGCCGGGAGCGCGCGGCGGTCCACCTTCCCGTTGCGGGTCAGCGGGAGCGCGTCCACGAAGACGAAGGCGGAGGGCACCATGTAGTCGGGCAGACTGCGCCGCAGGTGCGCCCGCAGCGCCTCGGCGTCGGCCCCGCCCACCACGTACGCCGCCAGCCGCCGGTCGCCCGCGGCGTCGGCGCGCGCGGCCACGCAGCACTCGAGCACCCCCTCGTGCCGGCGCAGGGTCGCCTCGATCTCGCCCAGCTCCACGCGGAAGCCGCGGATCTTGACCTGCTGGTCGATGCGCGAGATGAACTCGAGCTGCCCTGCGTCGCGCCAGCGCACACGGTCGCCCGTGCGGTACAGCCGGCCGCCGGCCACGCCGCCGAAGGCGTCGGGGACGAACTTCTCCGCCGTCAGCGCGGGGCGGCCCAAGTAACCCCGCGCCAGCTGCGGCCCGCTGACGCACAGCTCCCCCGGCACGCCCACGGGCATCGGCTCGCCATGCGCGTCCAGCACGTAGCCGCGACGCCCGCCCACCGCGCGCCCGATCGGCACGCTGGCGCCCCACGAAGCCTCGCGCTCCGCAGGGAGGACGAGGAGGGTGGAGGTGACCACCGTCTCGGTGGGGCCGTAGCCGTTGATGAGCGTCACCGCGCCGCCCGGGACCTCGTCCCAGGCGCGCACCGTGGCCGGCTGCAGCGGCTCGTTCCCGATGATGATCGCCCGCATCCGCGCCTTGAGCGCGGCCACGGCCGGCCGGTCGCAGACCAGGTGGTTCCAGTAGGGGGTGGGCAGGTTCATCGCCGTCACCCCCAGCGCGCCGATCCGCTCCGCCGCCTGGGCGGGGGTCCACAACTCGGGGTCGCGGAAGGCGATGGAGCCGCCCGCCACCAGCGGCGCCAGGATGTCCTCCACCGACTGGTCGAAGGCGAGGGCGGCGAACACCAGCCCGCGGTCGGCGGGGGTGTGGCCGTACGCGCGGGCCACCTCTCGCAGGTGCATCGCCGCCGGGCCGTGCGGGACCACCACGGCCTTGGGGATGCCGGTCGACCCGGAGGTGTAGATCAGGTATGCCGCGCTCTCGGGCACCGCGACCGGCGGGAGCGCCGCGTCTTCCTCGTCCGTCGACGGACCGCTCCAGGAGCCGTCGAGGACCAGGACGGGCGGGCCGTCCCGGGCGAAGCGGTCCTCCAGCCCCGCCTCCGCCAGCACCAGCGCCGCGCCCGCGTCCTCCAGCACGAAGGCCAGGCGCTCGGCGGGGATCTCGGGGTGGAGCGGGAGGTAGACGCCGCCGGCCTTGAGGACGGCCAGGAGCGGGGAGACGGCGTGGATGGAGTGGCCCGTCAGCACGCCGACGGCGGTGCCGTGGCCCACGCCGCGCGCGCGGAGGAGGCGGGCGAGGCGGTTGCTCCCGCGGTCGAGCTCGCCGAAGGTGACCGTCCGATCCGGGGCGAAGAGCGCCGTCGCGTCCGGCGTGCGGGCGGCGTGCGCGGAGACCAGGTCGTGGACGCAGAGCGGCTCGCCGGGGGCGGCGGGCGGGTTCCACGCCGTCAGCACGCGCGCCCGCTCGTCGGCGCCCATCAGCTCCAGCCGGGAGATGCGCCGGTCGGCGTCGGCCGCCACCTGCTCCAGCACGCGCGCCAAGTGGGCGGCCATCCGCCGGATGGTGGCCGCCGCGAAGAGGTCGGTGCTGTAGACCAGCGCGCCCAGGAGGCCGCCGTCGCGCGGCTCCAGGTAGAGGGTGAGGTCGAAGTTGGCGCTCTCGGCGTGCAGCTCCAGGTCGCGTGCCTCGAGCCCCGCGAGGGCGCCGCGCGAGCCCTCGTCCGCCGTGTTGGCCAGGGTGAACATCACCTGGAAGAGCGGCGAGTGGCTGAGGCTGCGCTCCGGCTGCAGCGCCTCCACCAGCTTCTCGAAGGGGATCTCCTGGTGGTCGTAGGCGCCCAGCGTCACCTCGCGCACCCGCCGCAGCACCTCGCGGAAGGGGGGGTCGCCGGCCAGGTCGGTGCGCAGGACCAGCGTGTTCACGAAGCAGCCGATCACCCCCTCCACCTCGCCGCGCGTGCGGCCGGCGACCGGGCTTCCCACCACCACGTCGTCGCTCCCGGCGTACTTGCCCAGGAGCACCTGGAAGGTGGCCAGGAGCACCATGTAGAGGGTGCCGCCCTCGCGCCGGGCCAGCGCCTCAAGGCGTTCCAACACGGCGGGCGGAAGCGCGACCGGGTGGTGCGAGCCGCGGTAGGTCGTCTCCGCCGGGCGGGGATGGTCGGTGGGGAGCTCCAGGAGCGGGGGCGCCCCTGAGAGCCGCGCCATCCAGTACGACAGCTGCCCCGCCAGCGCCCCGCCTCCCAGCTGCTCGCGCTGCCACGCCGCGTAGTCGGCGTACTGGATCGCCGGCTCGGCGAGCGGCGACGCGCGCCCCTCGCGGTACGCCGCGTACAGCGCCGCCGTCTCGCGCAAGAGCACGTCGATGCTCCACCCGTCGCCCACGATGTGATGCAGCGTCGCCAGCAGCACGTGCGCCCCGTCGCCCAGGCGGAGCAGCGTCGCGCGGAAGAGCGGGCCCGCGGCCAGGTCGAACGGCCGCCCCGCCTCTTCCGCGGCCCGGCGCCGCACCTGCGACCCGCGCTCGTCGTCGTCCAGCCCGGAGAGATCCTCCACCGGCAGGACGAAGTCGCCGAAGGGGGCGATCACCTGCGCCGGGGCGCCGCCGGTCTCGATGAAGGTGGTCCGGAGCGACTCGTGGCGCCGCACCACCTCGCCCAGCGCGCGCTCCAGGGCGCCGGCGTCGAGCGCCCCGTCCAGCCGCAGCGCCACGGGGAGGTTGTACTGGGCGCTCCCCGGCTCCAGCCGGTCCAGGAACCACAGCCGCTCCTGCTCGAACGAGAGCGGGAGCACCCCGGTCCGCTCCACGGCGGCCACCGGCGGGAGCCCGGGCAGCCCCCCGCGGCGGAGCGCGGCGACCGTCTCCGCCAGCTCCGCCACCGTGGGCGCCTGGAAGAGCGCGCGCACCGTCAGCTCCACCGCGAGCGCGGCGCGGACGCGCGACACCACGCGCGTGGCCAGCAGCGAGTGCCCGCCCAGCGCGAAGAAGTCGTCGTCGACGCCCACCCGCTCGCGCCGCAGCACCTCGGCCCATATCCCCGCCAGCACCTCCTCCACCGGCGTGCCGGGCGCCGCGTAGCCCTCCGCGGCGTCATGCCCCGGCGCGGGGAGCGCCCGGCGGTCCGTCTTCCCGTTCGCGTTCAGCGGAAGGGCGTCGAGACGGACGAACGCGGAGGGCACCATGTAGCCGGGGAGGCCGGCCCGCAGGTGCGCGCGCAGCGCGTCGGCCTCGGCCTCGCCCACGACGTACGCCACCAGGCGCGTCTCGCCCGGCTCGTCCTCGCGCGCCACGACGGCGCACCCACGCACCCCCTGGTGCCGGCGCAGCACCGCCTCGACCTCGCCCGGCTCCACGCGGAAGCCGCGGATCTTCACCTGCTGGTCGATGCGGCCCAGGTACTCCAGCACGCCGTCGTCCCGCCACCTGACGAGGTCGCCGGTGCGGTAGAGCCGGGCGCCGGGGAGGGAGACGAACGGGTCGGGAAGGAAGCTCTGGGCCGTGAGCGCCGGCCGGCCCAGGTAGCCGCGCGCCAGCTCGGGCCCGCCGATGCACAGCTCGCCGGCGGTGCCCACGGGCGCGGGCTCGCCGGCCGCGTCCAGCACGTACGCCCGCCGCCCGCCCACCGTGCGCCCGATCGGCACACTGGCGCCGCGGAAGCCGCGCCCGACGGGAAGCTCGTAGAGCGCCGGGGTGACCACGGCCTCTGTGGGGCCGTAGCCGTTGATCAGCGTCACGGCGCCGCCCAGGGCCTCGTCCCACGCCACCACCATCGCCGGCTGCACCGCCTCGCCGCCCACGATCATCGCCCGCAGCCGCCCCTTGAGCGCCGAGGCGGCGGCGGGGTCGCCGACCACCTGGTTCCAGTACGAGGTCGGCAGGTTCATCACCGTGACCCCCAGCGCCGCGACCCGCTCCGCCAGCTCGGCCGGCGTCCAAACGCCCACGTCGCGCACGGCGATCGAGGCCCCGGCGACGAGTGGGGCCAGCACGTCCTCCAGCGACTGGTCGAAGGTGAGCGAGGCGAAGACCAGCCCCCGGTCGGCCGCGGTGTGGCCGTACGCCCGCGCCACCGCGCGCATGTGGGCCGCGGCCGCGGCGTGCGGGACCACCACCCCCTTGGGCAGGCCGGTGGAGCCCGAGGTGTAGACCAGGTACGCCGCGCTCCCGGGGAAGGCGAGCGGGGGCAGCGGCCGGTCTTCATCGGCCCCGGCGGGCGCCGTCCACGAGGCGTCCACCGCCAGGACGGGCGGGCCGCCGGCGGGGACGCGTCCCTCCAGCCCCGCGCCGGCCA
>DASQLJ010000199.1:0-4225 GCA_035630095.1 Longimicrobium sp. | reverse complement strand
CTCGCCCGGCGCGGGAGACTTGAACACCACGAAGAACATCCGCGGCCAGAAGCGCTCGATGTGTCCCGGCACGGCGGCCGCCACGGTGCCTGTCGTGTCGGTGAAGAAGCGCGGGTGTGGCTCGATGCGCAGCACGTGCCCCGGCGGCGGCATCACGTCCAGCGCCGAGGTCATCCCGTAGTGGTGCGGCGCGAACGTGCCGAAGGGGATCGCGAACTCCTGCCCCGCCTCCTTCGCCCGCGCGATCTCGCCCGAGAAGTCACCGTCGAAGTGGATCTCGCCGCCGGCGTCGCGGTTCACGCGGCACTCCGTCTCGAAGCCGTACACCAGCTCGACGCCGTAGCTCGCCGCGTCCACGAAGGGGCGGCAGTGCCACGGCTGAGGCCGCGCGCCGTCCGCCGCGGGGACGTCGTCGCCCGCCCAGCCGGGGATGGAGAGCTTGATCCGGCGCGGCGGCTGCGCCTGGTTCCAGGCGCGGTAGCCCAGCTCGATGCGAACCGGCTCGACCGCGTCGTCGGGCGGCGGGCCGGTGGGGCGGGGCGGGGGCGTGAACGTGGGCATCGTGGGGCGGCGGTGGGACGGGAGTGCGTGCGAGCTCACAAAGCTACGCGACGGGCCGGGGGATACAAGCAGTGGGGGTGGATCCGGCTGAATCTGTGGAGTCGACGGCGCCGCGGGGGCCCTCTCCCTGGCGCCTGACGGCGCCTGTCCCTCCCCCAAACAACCTGGGGGAGGGACCTGGGCTCGCTTCGCTCGCGGCTACTTCGATCGCGTCGGCGGCCTCGGTGCGTGTCTGCGAATTCTCGGTGATGGCGAGAATAGGCGGTCCCGAGCGAGATGATCGCCCGGGGCCGGTGCACCTTCTGACGTCCGATCGTCAGCGGAGCTTGCGGTCCTTGTCGTCGTCCGCGGGTTCGTCGCCGGACCACTCGCCGGGGGCGCGGGGCTCGGCTTTCTTCGGGGCGGTGCCGGTGCCGAGGGGGTGCACGCCGGAGCCGCTCACCACCTCGCGCCGGCCCACGCCGCCGCCCGGCAGGCCGCTCTGGTTCTCCGGCGTGTCCTCGGGCCCGCGGTCGCGCTGCGCCGCCGCGATGGCGCGCTCCGAAACCTCCTGCGGGCTGCGCTCGCGCGGGGTGCGGCCGCCGCCCTCCTTCGAGGAGGCGCCCTTGCCTTCCTGGCCGGCGCCCCGGGCCTCGGGATGCTCGTCCTCGTCGCGCCAGACCGCGCCTTTGTCGGGCTCGACCCCGGATCCCCGCTCGGTGGCCCAGGTTTCGGTGAACTCGGCGCCGAAGAGCACGATCATCGCCGTGTAGTAGATCCACACCAGGATCACGGCGAGAGACCCGGCCGCGCCGTAGGCCTTCCCCGGGTTGCTGTTCCCCAGGTACAGCCCGATCGCCCACTTGCCCACCTCGAACAGCACGGCCGTCACCAGGGCGCCCACCCACACGTCGCGCCAGGCGATCTTCGCGTCGGGGAGCACCTTGAAGATGGCGGCGAAGAGCAGCGTCACCACCGCCGTGGACACCAGCGTCTGCAGGATGCCGATCACCACGGCCGAGGCGCCGGGGATCAGCGCGCCCACCGCGCCGCCCACCGCCGTCAGCGCCGCGCTGAGCGCCAGCGAGACGAGGAGGAGGAAGGCGATCGAGAGCACCATCCCCACCGACAGCAGGCGCTTGAAGATGAAGTTCTTGATCCCGCCGGCCTCCGGGTCGGGCTTCACCCCCCACGCGGTGTTCAGCGCGCCCTGGAGCTGCATGAACGCGCCGGTCGCGCCCAGCACCAGCGCCGCGATCCCCATGATCGTGCCGATCGCGCCGCCGCCCTCGGGCTGCTTGCTCTGGTTGACCATGGTGCCCACGGTGCGGGCGCCGTCCTGGCCCAGCATGGCGCCCATCTGGCCGCTCAGCGCCTCCTGCACGGTCTCGCGGCTCACGAACGCGCCCACCAGCATCATGATCAGGATGAGCATGGGCGGCAGGGCGAACACCGTGTAGTACGCCAGCGCCGCGGCCATGCGCGGGCACTCGTCCTCGCTGAAGTCCTTGGCCGACTTCTTCACCAGCTGGAAGGCTTCCATCGCCTTGATCGCCATCGTGAATCCCCGCCCGGGTTCATGCGCCGTGGAGCAATGGCGGCAGGCTTGTGCAAACCTGATTCCAACACGGGTATAGCCCGTGTTGCATGGATAATTCCCCATTCCGAACCGGCGGAGTTGCGGCGTCGGCAAGGGATCCATTCGCGTCGCATCGGCGCTCACGCGAACGACACAAGTGACCGTCGAACCCTTTCTATCGTCTTGTGTACAATGCACTTGCGGAAATCAAACCGAGGGCCGGCGGGGCGTAGCACCTGCGCGGGGCGTGGCCTTGCTGCCACGAAGTCGAGGCGATAGGATTCCGCGTCAAAACTGCCGAGCGAGGTGTCACAAACCGACCCCGCCGTGCGTTCAGTGCCCGGCGGCGGCGACGCCTCCGATTGAAAACGGCTGATCCGCAGGTGGCACCGTAATTGACGTCCACTGCGTGGATACCGCGCGATACCCGTGCTGCGGCCGCGTGCCTCCGCCCCGGTCCGATTCACCCGAGTCTGTAAACGCCTGATGGAAATCATTGTTGGAGCGCTCGTCCTGACGGGTGGTTTCTTGGGGGTCCGGCACATGGTTCTGCCCGCCTGCCCCCGGTGCAAGAGCAGGAAGTGGGATCGCAAGCTTTGCCGCCCGTTGCTGTTCTGCCGGCGCTGCGCCACCCGTATCGACGCACACGGCCGCGTCTGCAACTGACCGTCTCACACGCACGTCGTCCGCCGCCCGGCACCCCGTTCCTGGAGTGCCGGGCGCGGTGTTTCAGGCACCGCCGTATCGCCCCGCGACGGTGAGCGCGGCGTGCGGTGCATTCCGATACGCCGCGCCACCCGCCGGCACCCTGCCGCTCCGCATCGACCCTCGGGGCCAACCCGATCCCGCGGCGGACCTGCCGTTTCTGCGTCCCCGCACGGCCGCAGCCGAGGGGTGCCGCAAGCCGTTGGGAGACAATGGGATGAAACGCGGGTTTCACGTGCCCCTCGCGCGCCGCGCCGCGGCTGGTTACTGTATTCGATGAGGGTTGTTTGGCGGCTCCCGCCCCCGACGCGGCGGGAGAGGCGTTTCGTTCACACGGCGGAGGGACGATGAGAAAACCGGTGAGCAAGCACGCGCTGCGACGCGCGCTCGAGGCCATCCACGCCGAAGGGCGGATCCACTGGGACGTGCCCACGGGCACCGTGGTGGACCGGCTGTGGCACGAGATCGAGAAGCAGGCCCACGGCCAGCGCAAGAAGCCCGTCACCCGCGACACCGTCCGCACCGGGGAGCCCGCTGCGGCCTGAGCCGGTGGAGCTACCCCGGCGCCGGGCCGGCGACGCCGCGCCCCCGGCACACGCATCCAGGAGCCCCGGCAGGCGCCGGGGCTCTTTGCGTGCCGAGCTCCTCTTCAACCTCACCTTCCTGGCCGCCGCCGCGCTCCTCCTGGCGCTGTGGACGGCCACGGTGCTGCGCATCAGCGGCGGCAGCCCGGGGTGGATGCTGGCGCTGCTGCTGCTGGTGGACACCGCGGCGTTCGTGCTCTTCGGCGGCTACCTGATCGACCGGCTGGTGGTGCGCCCGCTGCGCATGGCCGTCACCACCGCCGAGGCGATCGCCGGCGGCGACTACGCCCGCCGCGCCCCCGAGGGGGAGACGCGCGAGATCGCCGGGCTGTACGACGCGCTCAACCAGATGACCGAGCAGCTCCTCACCAACCAGCGCCTGCTCACCGACAACGTCCGCTCGCTCGACGACACCAACCGCGTGCTGCTGGCCACCCAGCGCGACCTGGTGCAGGCCGAGAAGATGGCCTCCATCGGCCGGCTGGCGGCGGGGGTGGCGCACGAGGTGGGGAACCCGCTGGGCGCGCTGCTGGGCTACGCGGCCGTGCTCCGCCGCCGCGGCGGCGACCCCGAGATCGTGGGGGGCCTTGAGCGCGAGGCGCGCCGCATCGACACCATCGTCCGCCGCCTGCTCGACTACTCGCGCCCCGCCCCCGCCGCGCGCGAGCCGGTGGACGTGAACGCCAGCCTGGTGCGCGTGGTGGAGCTGCTGAAGGCGCAGGGGAAGCTGGACGGCATCGAGGTGGAGTTGAGGCTGGCCGACGACGTTCCGCCCGTCGTGGCCGACGCGCACCTGATGGACCAGGTGTTCGTCAAC
>DASQLJ010000198.1:0-12194 GCA_035630095.1 Longimicrobium sp. | reverse complement strand
CGGCGCCGTTGGCAACGGCGGTATCGTTGCCTACGGCGCGCGAAGCCCGGCCCGGAGCGCAGCGGAGGGACACGCCCGCATCCCGCTCTTCCGTTTCGGGCCCCGGCACCGGCTTTTGAACTCCGTATCAGAAACGGCCGTAGTCGCGCCCGTAGCCGTAGTCCCTGGCGTAGCGCGCGGGGCCGCGCTCCCACCCCACCGGCCACCCGCCGCCGCGCATGGTGCGCGTGCCGCCGATGGTCTGGTACGGCGCCTGGTACTCGCGCATGTCGCCCACCCGGCCGATGCGGTCGCCGCCGTACGGCGTGTAGTTCACCGGGTGCTCGCCCGGGTGCTGCTCGCGCACGTAGTCGAGGTTGTAGCGCGCGGTCACCCGGTTCACCGGCGGGCGGGCGCCGTGGGGCGCGCCGTCCAGCGGGCCGTAGTCCAAGCCGTACGCCTCGTCGCGGCGCACCCACCCCACCGGCGCGTCGCGCGCGACCCCGCCGCCGCGGTAGTCGCCGCCGTATCCCCCCAGGAAGCGCGTGCGCACCGGCTCGCGCCGCCGCTGGGCCTGCGGCCAGCCGCGCAGCCCGTAGTCGTATCCCCGGTCGTACCCTCGCATCTCGTCCTCCTGTCCGCGGTTGAAGGGGAGGCTCGCGGGAGCAAGGCCCGTTCCTCCGCGCGGCGGGTGCGCGGCGGCGCGGTCCCTTCCCTGCGTATCGGGTGTACCACGGCGGCGAGTGGAACCGACCAGCGGCTGGGGGATGTACGTCGATGCGGCTGAACGACCTGGCGCGAGAGTACGAGGCGCGGCACTACCCGCCCACCCGGCGGCTGGACCTGCAGGCCGAGGGCCCCGACAGCGCGCGCGACCGTGCGCTGCGCTGGATCCAGTCGTTCGCGCACGAGCAGCCGGGCGCCGACCTGCTGCTGGTGGTGGAGCGCGGCCGCCCCGGGCGCGGGAAGGGCCCGGTGCGCCTGGCGGTGGAGAAGCTGCTGGAGGAATTGAACGGCGGGCTGGTGGAATGGTGGCAGCCGTTCGCGGACGGGAGCCTGGCCCTGCGCGTGGCCCGCGACCCGCGCCGCTTTCCCGGCGCCAAGGCCCCGCCGCCCAAGCCGGGCGAGGGCCGCACCCCCGAGACCGCCGGCGCCAAGTACCTGGCCCCGCAGGCCGACATCCCTCCCGAGCTGCTCCCCATCGCCCTGCGCGCGGCGGAGCTGCAGCGGGCGCGCGAGGGGCTCGCCGCCTCCGCCGGCGACGTGGTGTTGCGCCAGATCTGGAACAACGCGCAGGCGCGGTCGTTCAGCGAGGGGGTGAGCTGGGGCCGCGCGCTGGCCGACACGCTGGAGGCCGAGGAGCGCGCCCTGTACGAAGAGGATTGATCCCGCTTCCCAAGGCATCGTTCTGGATTCCGGACTGACTGGGTTTTCACAGAGGACACGGAGGATCCTCTGTGCCCTCTGTGTCCTCTGTGAGAAACCATGGCACCTGAGTCCTGACCGATCCCTGGTAATCGGGTACGATACTGAATCCGCGAAAAAGACGGTCGGACGGAGCGAGGGAGAACGAACGAGACGTGACGCCGTTCCTCCGTTTCCTCCGCTGCTCCGTGTGACATCTGCCGGTCGGTTTCTTCACCGAGACATCGAATCCTGTACGTCGTGGGCGCGAAAGTCTTTTCTTTTCAACGCGAAACCGTAGATTGGCGCACGCGGGGGCACCCTCGCGCGCAACACTGGCCCGGCGCCGGGTACAACCCCGGGGCGCGGCTTCCACGTGTGATCCCACCCTCCCTTCTCCACAACCCGTCCACAGGGTGATCTCGATGAGACCGATACAGTGCGTGGCGGCCGCCGCCGCCGCGTGGGCGCTGCTGGGCGCCAACCCCGCGCAGGCGCAGCGGCAGGCGGCGCAGCGGATGATCCGCGCCGGGCAGACGGTCACCGCCACGCTGACCGAATCCGACGCGCAGATGACCGAGCGCGGCCGCTTCCACGTGTACACCTTCATCGCGCGGCGCGGGCAGACGATGATCGCCACCATGCGCTCGAAGGACTTCGACACCTACCTGACGCTGGGCCGGGTGGTGAGCGGCGTGACCGACGCCATGAAGACCGACGACGACCGCGCCGGCGGCACCGACTCGCGCATCCGCTTCTCGGTGCCCGCGGACGGCAGCTACCTGCTGGTCGCGCAGTCGCTCTCGGAAGACGGCCGCGGCGCGTACACCCTGCAGCTCGAGAACGCGCCCGCCCCCACGACCTCCGCGCCGCGCGCCATCCGCCTGGGCGAGACGGCGCGCGGGCGCCTGGCCGAGACCGACGTGGTGGACGACGACGACACCTACTACGACACCTACACCATCAGCGGCACGCAGGGCCAGCGGCTGCAGATCGTGATGGAGGCCGACTCGTTCGACACCTTCGTCCACTTCGGGAAGATGGACGCCGACTCGTTCACCTCGCTGCGCACCGACGACGACGGCGGCGGGGGGACCAACTCGCGGCTGCGCATCACCCTTCCCGAGACGGGCCAGTACGTGATCCGCGCCAACTCGGTGGGCGCGGGCGCCACCGGCGCCTACACGCTGCTGGTGACCGAGCGCGAGGCCGGCCCCGTGGCCGCCGCCCCGCGCGCCCTGGAGCCCAACGCCGAGGTCACGGGCACGCTGGACGACAGCGACCCGCAGGGCGACGACGACTCGTACTACGACTACTGGACGTACCAGGGGACGCAGGGCGAGCGCGTGCGCATCGCCCTGGCCTCGGAGGCGTTCGACACCTACGTGACGCTGGGCACGCTGCAGAACGGCCAGTTCAACGAGATCGAGTCGAACGACGACGCCAGCGAGGGCACCAACTCGGTGCTGGAGGCCACGCTCCCCAACACCGGCACCTTCGTGATCCGCGTGAAGGCGCTCTCGGGCGAGAACGAGGGCCCCTACACGCTGAAGATCGAGCCGCAGCGGTAATCCACGGCTCCAGTCCACCGCACAAGACGAGGTCCCGCCCGGAGCTTTCCGGGCGGGACCTCGTTTTCGTCGACCACCAGTACCGCCCCGCACCGCGCGTCGACCTTCCCACCCTCCCCCGCGAAGCGCGGGGAGGGCGAGCGCTCTCAGGCGCGGGGAGGGGCCCCGCGGGGTCGACGGAGCGCGGCCTGGCCTGGTTGACTACGCCGCCCGCGACTCGTCCCCCGCACCATTGCCGCGGCGCGCCAGCTCGGCGCGGACGGCGGGCGCCACGCGGGTGCCGTACAATTCGATGCAGCGCATGATCTTGTCGTGCGGCGTCGGGCCGACGCTGAACTGGATGAGGAAGCGCTGGTTCCCGAACAGCGCGTGCTCCCACAGGATCTTCTCCACCACCTCGTCCGGGCTGCCGATGAGGAGCGCGCCGGCGGGGGAGCGCTCGGCATCGAACCGGGCGCGCGTGGGCGGCGGCCAGCCGCGCTCCCGCCCGATGCGGCCCATCGCCTCGGCGTAGGGCGGGAAGGCGTCGTCGGCGGCCCGGGCGGAGCTGTCGGCGATGAAGCCGTGCGAGTTGATGCTCACGACGAGCTTCTCCGGCGCGTGCCCCGCCTTGCGGCCCGCGTCGCGGTACAGTTCCACCATCGGCACGAAGCGTTCGGGGCTGCCGCCGATGATGGCCAGCGCCAGCGGCAGCCCCAGCCGCCCCGCGCGCATCACCGACTGCGGCGTGCCGCCGACCGCGATCCACACCGGCAGCGGGTCCTGCAGCGGCCGCGGGTACACGCCCAGGTCGTCCAGCGGCGCGCGGTGGCGGCCGGACCAGGTCACGCGCTCGCCTTCCCTCAGCTTCAGCAGCAGATCCAGCTTCTCGCCGAAGAGCGTGTCGTAGTCGTCCAGCTTGTAGCCGAACAGCGGGAACGATTCGATGAACGAGCCGCGCCCGGCCATGATCTCCGCCCGCCCGCCGGAAACCAGGTCCAGCGTGGCGAAATCCTGGAAGACGCGCACCGGGTCGTCGGAGCTGAGCACGGTGACGGCGCTGGTGAGGCGGATGCTGCGCGTGCGCGCCGCCGCCGCCGCCAGCACCACCGCCGGCGACGACACCGCGTAGTCCGGCCGGTGGTGCTCGCCCACGCCGAACACGTCCAGCCCCACCTGGTCGGCCAGCTCGATCTCTTCCAGCAGGTCGCGCAGCCGCTGCGCGCCCCCGGCAGCCCGACCGCCGGCCGGGTCGAGCGGCATTTCGGCGAATGTATAGACGCCAAGCTCCATGACTGCTCTCCGGTTCGTATCTCGGGACCCAAAGTGCAGACCCGAGGAGGTGTCATCCTGAGCGGCGCCGCTGCACGGAGCTTTCATCCGCAGCAGTGCGTGGCGGCGCCCGAAGGCTCTAAACCATCAGTCCGAGCGACAACCAGCCTGTCGCTCGAAGGACGAGTTTAGATCCTTCGGCCTGCCAACTTGTTTGCCGGCAGAGAGATAGGTGTGGTCGGCC
The DNA here is from genome assembly GCA_035630095.1 of Longimicrobium sp. GTDB lineage: Bacteria > Gemmatimonadota > Gemmatimonadetes > Longimicrobiales > Longimicrobiaceae > Longimicrobium. The sequence goes on along the minus strand of DASQLJ010000198.1, from coordinate 7,745 downwards.
TCAGGATGACATCCTCCAGGTTGGGGAAAGATGAACAGCGCACTCTGCTAAACAACGGACGGCTAGCGGATGTGCTTGTACATCATGTCCACGAGCTCGTCGTACATCACCTCGGCTTCGCCCTCGCCGGCGCGGATGGCGGAGCCGGCGCAGTGCTTCAGGTGGTTGCGCACCAGTTCGCGCCCCACGCCGCGCAGCGCCTCGTGGACCGACGAGATCTGCGTGAGGATGTCGGCGCAGTAGCGGTCTTCTTCCACCATCCGCTGCAGCCCGCGGATCTGCCCCTCGATGCGCCGCAGCCGCTTCAGGTTGCGGTCGCGCGCGCTCGCGTCCACCGCCACCGCCTTGCGGCCGCCCGCCACGTCCCCGTCGCCCACGCCGCACCCGCAGGCGGCGGACTCCGGCCCGTCGATGCTCGCGTCGTGATCCGTGCTCATCCGCCGATCCTTTCGCCCTGCGGTTTTCGCCGATTTCGACTGTGGGCCAAGCTACGCGACTCGCGCCACTCCATCTACCCCCATCCCCTATATTCGATCGCCGCTCGCGGTCGAGGGATCGTCGTCCATCCCACGCCGTGAGTCGACTTCTTCCCCACACGACGGACCGCTTCATCCCGTCTGCTCGCCGAGGCGCGGGAGGCCAGCTTTGGATCGTACCGCGGCGGACGGCGCCGCGGGCCAGACGGCACCGCGTTCCAGGAGTGGCCCCATGTTCCGCCCAGCCCCGCAGGCGAGCTCGACCGACAGGCGAACGGCGAGGTGCGCGATGGCCGGCGCCGCCGTGCTCGCGGTGCTGCTGAGCGCGCGCGCCGCCGCGCAGGCGCCGGGCGCGGCGCTGCCGTTCGCGCCCGGCGAGGCGTGCACGTACCGCGGCAACGGGCCGCTGGGGCGGATGGGGAGCGGCACCTTCGCCGTGGAGCGCGACGACGCGGGCGGGGCCGGGAACTGGCTGCTGCGCTTCGACTTCCGGGGCCGGGTGGGGCCGGTGGTGATCGAGAACCACACGCGCTCCTGGTTCGACCCGGCCGAGACGGCGTCGGTGCGCTTCACCAAGACGGAGCGCTCGCCGCTTTCCAACCGGCGCGAGGACGTGCGGATGGACCGCGCGGCGCGGCGCTGGACCGGCGGGGAGCGCTCCGTCGGCGGGGCCATGCCCACCGCGGCGCCGCTCGACGAGCTGTCGTTCATCTTCTTCCTGCGCACGCTGCGCCTGGGCGACGGCGACAGCCACGGCTTCACGCGCCACTACGACACCTCGCGCAACCCGATCCGCGTGCGGGTGCTGGGGCGCGGGCCGGTGCGCGTGGCGGCCGGGCAGTTTGCGGCGGTGCAGCTGGAGATGCGCGTGCGCGACCCGCGGCAGTACGGCGGCGAGGGGGTGATCACCATCCACTTCACCGACGACGCGCGCCACCTGCCGCTGCGCATCGAGTCGCGGATCCCCCGCGCGGGGCACATGGTCCTCTCGCTCGAGGCGCTCACCCCCACCTGCGGAGCCGGGCCGAGGCGTGGCCACGTCACCGACTGACCGCGCTTCGCCGCCGCGAGCCAGGCCGCCCGTCCGGACCTTCCGGGCGGGCGGCTTTACGTTTCGGAGATCCCCCGTCGAATATGCGAGTAAACTCGCCGCTACAACGGCACGCAGTCCGCCTTCGCGGACTTCAACGGCCATGGTCGGGATGCGCAGCCGAGTGGCGGCGCGGGAGGTCGGGCTACGCCGTGGGGAGGGTAAAGGAGAAGGTGCTCCCCTCGCCGACCGTGCTCTCGGCCCAGATGCAGCCGCCGTGCGCTTCGACGATCCCCTTCGCGATCGCCAGGCCCAGCCCGGCACCGGCGCGCCGCGTGCTGCGCGCCTGCCAGAAGCGGTCGAAGACGTGCGGCAGGTCCTCGCCCGCGATCCCCGGCCCCGTGTCGGCACAGCGGACGCGCACCTCGCCTGCGTCGCCGTCCACCTCGGCGGTGACGGTGACGGAGCCGCCGGAGGGGGTGAACTTGACCGCGTTGCCGGCGAGGTTCCCCAGCACCTGCAGCACGCGCTCGCGGTCGGCCCAGGCGCGCGGGAGGCCGGGCGCGACGCGGGCGGTGAGCGCCACGCCCCTGTCCGCCGCGACCGCCGCCAGCGCGTCCACCGCCACGCCCACCACCTCCTCCACCTCCATCTCCACCGGCTCCACCGCCAGCCGCCCCGCCTCGATGGCCGCGACGTCGAGCAGGTCCTGGCGCAGGCGGTCCATCTGCGCGGTGAGGTCGCGGATGGCGCCGGTGCGCTTGCGCGCCTCGCTCCCCGCGTCGCCGGGGGGGAGGGTGCGCTCCAGCACCAGCGCGTGGATCTTCACCGCCGAGAGCGAGTTGCCGATGTCGTGCGCCACGATGCGCAGCACCTCGTCGCGGGCGCGCACGGCGGCCTCGGCGGCGGTGCGGGCCTGGTGCTCGGCGTCCAGCAGGCGCGCGCGCTCGGCGTCCAGCCGCTTGCGCTCCATGGCGTAGCGCAGCGCGCGGGAGAGGGTGCCGGGCTCCACCTGCCCCTTCACCAGGTAGTCCTGCGCGCCGGCCTGCACCGCCTGGATCGCCACGCTCTCGTCGTCGAGCCCGGTGAGCACCACGATCGCCGTCTCGGGCCCCGCCGCCAGCGCCCGCCGCACCGTCTCCAGCCCGTGCGCGTCGGGGAGCGACAGGTCCAGCAGCACCACGTCGGCGGCGCGCTCGGCCAGCAGCGGCAGCGCGTCGCCCAGCCGGGGCGCGTGCCGCAGCTCGAAGCGCAGCCCGGCGTCCTTCAGCGTCTCGAGGATCAGCCGCGCGTCACCGGCGTTGTCCTCCACCAGCAGGATGCGCAGCGGGGCGGGCTCGCTCACGGCCGCGGCTCCGGGGGGAGCTTGACGATGCCGAACCAGAAGTCCTCGATCAGCCGCACCACGGTGATGAACTGGTCGAGGTCGACGGGCTTGGTGATGTAGCAGTTGGCCCCCAGCGCGTAGACGCTGGCGATGTCGCGCTCGGCCTCGGAGCTGGTCAGGATGACCACGGGGATGGTGCGCAGCGCCGGGTCGCCCTTGACCTCCTTCAGCACCTCGCGCCCGTCCTTCTTCGGCAGGTTGAGGTCGAGCAGCACCATGTGGGGGCGGGGCGCCTGCGCGTACGGGCCCTCGCGCCTCAGGTAGCGCATCGCCTCCACGCCGTCGTGCACCACCGACAGGTGGTTGGCGATGCGGCTGTCCTTCAGCGCCTCGCGCGTGAGGCGCACGTCGCCGGGGTTGTCTTCCACCAGCAGGACCTCGATCGGCCGCCGCGCGGCGCCGGGTGCGCTCATCGTGCCTCGTCCTGTGCGGGAAGGGTGAAGAAGAAGGTGGAGCCCTGCCCGGGGCGCGATTCCACCCAGATGCGTCCGCCGTGGCGCTCCACGATCTTCTTGCAGATCGCCAGGCCGATCCCCGTGCCCGGGTACTCGCCGCGGCCGTGCAGGCGCTGGAAGATCACGAAGATGCGCTCCAGGTACTCCGGCTCGATCCCGATCCCGTTGTCGTGCACCCCGAAACGCCACTCGCCCCCCCGCCGCTCGGCCGAGACGTGCACCGCCGGCGCCTCGTCGCCGCGGAACTTCACCGCGTTGCCCACCAGGTTCTGGAAGAGCTGGCCGAGCTGCACCGGGTCGGCCGCGACGGTGGGGAGCGGGTCGGCGGTGACTTTCGCGCCTGACTCCTCGATCGCGGTCTCCAGGTTGTCGAGCGCGCGCTCCAGCACGCGGCCGAGCTCCACGGGCTCGAAGGCGCCGCCGCGGTTGCCCACGCGCGAGAAGGCCAGCAGGTCGGCGATCAGCGCCTGCATCCGGTTCACGCCGTCCACCGCGTAGCCGATGAACTCCACCGCGTCGTCGTCGAGCTTGTCGCGGTAGCGGCGGGCCAGGAGCTGCGTGTAGCTGCTCACCATGCGCAGCGGCTCCTGCAGGTCGTGCGAGGCCACGTAGGCGAACTGCTCCAGCTCGGCGTTGGAGCGCGCCAGCTCCTCGGCCTGGCGGGCGAGCGCGTCCTCGGCCTGCACGCGCTCGGTCACGTCGCGCAGCACCGCCGTGTAGATGCGCTTCCCGCCGATCACCAGCTTGGAGATCGACGCGTCGGCCGGGAAGATCTCGCCGCCCTTGCGGCGCCCGGAGATCTGCCCGCGCTCCCCCATCCGCCGCGCGGCGACCGGCGACGCGCCGAACTCGCGCACCCGGTCGGCGTGCCCGGCGCGGTAGCCTTCCGGGATGAGCAACTCCAGCGGCTGCCCCGCGACCTCGTCGGCCGTGTAGCCGAAGGTGCGCTCGGCGCCCTGGTTGAAGAAGATGATGCGCTGCGCCTCGTCCACCGAGACGATCGCGTCGGACGAGATGGAGATGATCCCCGCGAACTTCGCCTCCGACAGCCGCAGCGCCTCCTGGGCGCGGGCGCGCTCCACCACGCGCCCCACCTGCGTGCCCATGTTGGCCATCACCTCCATCAGCGCCGGGTCGCGGGGAAGGACCCGGTCGGCGAAGAACTCCAGCACGCCGGCCACCTCGCGCCCCACCCGCACCGGGAACGCGGTCGCGGCGCGCAGCCCCTCCTCCACCGCCACCGCCCGCACCAGCCCCGCGCCGCCGCCGGTGTCCTCCATCCACTCCGGCTCGCCGGTCGACACCACGCGCCCGGCCAGCCCCTGCCCCGGCGCGAGGCGCAGCCGTTCCGTGGCCTCGCGGAAGCGCGGGAACGCGCCGGGTCGCGCCAGGTGCCAGATCCCGGTCGACGCGAGGCCGCCCTCGTCGTCCACCAGCCAGGCGTGCCCCAGCGGCCACCCGGTGTGGGCGCAGACGGCGTCCAGGCAGGTCTGCAGCGCCTCGTCCACGCCGCCCGCCTCGTTGGCGGCCACCGCGACGACCTGCAGCAGGTGGATCAGGTCTCCGCCGGAAGTCTCGTCCGGCGCGTGCCCCGCAGCTTCGTGCATGCTCGACGTGTCGTGGGTCGGTGGATGATGGATGACCGGCCAACGTAATCGCGGCGGATTGGGGAGAACAGGCGCCAAGCCTTCCTGCTGCAAGATCCCGCTCGATTCCTATCCCCCGAACCCCGTGACCCGTGGTTCGCCGGCATCGCTGGGTGAAACGGCTGTGCCAAATTCAGCCTCATCGCCGATTTTGTGGAGATTTTCCCTACAGCTGCCTCGCGTTCTCCCCGGCGTGGGACCCAACCGGCCCGCGATAGCTTTGATTGCGAAGAGGCTTGGATTCACCAGCGACACGATTCCCAGCAGTTTGCCGGAATGAGCAGATGAAAGCGTCACCGACCGGCTCGGTCCGCTCCCGGACCGTCCGCGACATCATGAAGCCGCACGTGGTGACCGTCGTTCCCGAGATGACGGTGCGCGAACTGGTGCAGACCTTCCTGGAAGAGCACGTCCGCGGCGCGCCGGTGCTGGGCCCCTCGGGCAAGGTGGTGGGCATGGTCAGCGAGGCCGACGTGCTGCGGCAGATGCTCCCCGCGCGCGGCGAGCCGAACGTCCGCGACGGTGCCGCTCCGGCGCCCGCGCCCTCGGCCGCGGAGTGGAACCCCGACCGCGTGCACGTCCGCGAGATCATGGGGCCGATCGGGCGCGCCTTCGGCCCGGGCGACGAGGTCGGGACGCTGCTGCGCTTCTTCGCCAGCGACGGCGTGCAGCGCGCCGTGGTGATCGAGAACGACATCCTCCTCGGCATCGTCACCCCCGCCGACCTGGTGCGCGCCCTCGATCCGGCGCACTGAGTCATCCCGGCCGGGTCTCGGGAACCGCGAAAGCTGCCCCCGAGCCGGACGAGCCTCGCGCAGTTTGCGAGGCTTTTCGTAGTTGTTGCTGCGGCTGCGGCTTCAGCCGCCGGTGAGCGATGTCGGCCGAGCCCTCGGACCCTCGACGGCGCAAACCTCCTCGGCCACGTGGGGGAATCCCCGTCGGGACCGACACGCTCCTCCCGACCCGCGGAGTGGTGCGGGAGGGTAGGTTCGGGTGTAGGATCATCGATCGAAGCAGTGCCGCAACGCTTTCGTGATATCGAAGAGGGCTCCCATGGCTGACGACATCCGTATCCTGCTGGCCGACGACCACCCCGTGCTGCGCAGCGGGCTCGAGGCGCTGCTGGCGCTGGAAGACGGGCTGCAGGTGGTGGGGCAGGCCTCCACCGGCGAAGAGGCGGTGGAGAAGACGCGGCTGCTGCGCCCCGACGTGGTGGTGATGGACCTGAGCATGCCCGGGATCGGCGGGCTCGAGGCCACGAAGCAGATCGGCGAGCTCGGCCTGGGCGCGCGCGTGCTGGTGCTCACCTCGCAGGCCGAGGAGGACTTCCTGCTGCCGGTGCTGGAGGCCGGCGGCAGCGGCTTCGTGCGGAAGACCAGCGCCGATTCCGACCTGGTGAACGCCATCCGCACCGTCGCGCGCAACGAGGTGTTCCTCTACCCCAGCGCCACCCGCCTCCTGCTGCGCCGCTACAAGGACGCGCGCGAGACCAAGGCGGCGGGCCCGCTCGACAAGCTGAGCGAGCGCGAGCGCGAGGTGCTGGCGCTCACCGCCGAGGGCTACAGCAGCGCCGAGATCGGCAAGCGGCTCTTCCTCTCGCCCAAGACGGTGGACACCTACCGCGCGCGGATGATGCAGAAGCTGGGGCTCACCCACCGCGCCGAGCTGGTGCACCTGGCGCTGGAGACCGGGCTGCTGAAGGCGGCGCATCCCCCCGCCAGCCCCGCCTGACGGCCAGACCTGGGATCGAAAGCTGGAGCGCCCTCCGCGGCTTCGTCGCGGAGGGCGTATCTTCTTCAGTCAGGGGATCCGGCTCCGAGCGCGGCCCGGCTATGGGACGGGCCGACGGGACCGGTCGCAGGGGTGGGCGAAGACGATCGAACGGACGCGCTCTCCCACAATCCGCCACATTGCGCCGCGCCGGGATGCCGCCCCGCCGGGGTGCCCGGCAGGGGACCCCACCCGGTGCATCCATGCACCGGAAGGACGCATGGGAGCGGACTTACACGCAGGTCCGGGGTGGGCGCGCACGATCTTACGTCGCTCTGGTGTCGCTGCGTGGACGTTCTACGTACGGGCCGATTGCGCCACGATGTCGCACGAACGGTGCGCGCTTTTCCTCCGGGGGGTGGATAAGAGTGTAGCGCGGCAGGGGGTTGCGGCTTATCATACCGTACAATTTTCCTCCCAGTGGTCGGGGCTCTCCCCACGCACATCGCCGTACCTCCGGAGTGACATGCGACCGAAGCGCCTTTCTCCGCCCGTGCGTCGTACCACGCGCCGCTGGCGCACCCCTCCCGCCATCAGCCATGGCGCCGAGGCCTACGAGGGTCTGGCCGTGCTGGAGGAGGTGAAGGGGCCGCTGGGATTCCTCCTCTGGCAGGTCGCGCGCGACGTGACGCTGTGGGCCACCTTCCCCCCCGAGGAGCGCGCCGAGCTGTTCGTGCCCGGCGCCGAGGCCACGCTGCACGGCCTGGTACGCTCGACCGGGGTGGACGTGCAGCTCGAGTCGCCGCTGATGACGATCGTGCGGATGGTGGGCGCTCCCGACGTCGCGCGCCCCGAGGCGGTGGAGCTGGCCTGCCAGCACATCGCGCACTGGGCCGACGGGCACGGCTACAGCGCCACCGCCGTGGCGTTCGCCCAGGCGGCGGCGATGACGGTGCCGTTCGACGCCGGCGCGGCGTACGCGGTGGGCCGCATCGCCCGCCGCCGGGCCGAGCATTCGCGCGCGGAGACCTGGTTCCGCCG
>DASQLJ010000197.1:0-5097 GCA_035630095.1 Longimicrobium sp. | reverse complement strand
CGCCGCCACCGCCGCCGCCGCCGTCGCTCTTGCCGCCCAGCAGCAGGATCTCGCGGGCGCGGATCTCGGTGGCGTACTTGGTCACGCCGTCCTTGTCCTGGTACTGGCGGTACTCGATCTCGCCCTCGACGTAGATGCGGTCGCCCTTCTTCACGTAGCGCTCGATCACGTCCACCAGCTTCTCCCACGCCACCACGCGGTGCCACTCCGTCTTTTCCTGCTGCTGGCCGTTCTTGTCGTTCCAGCGGCGGCTGGTGGCAACCGAGAACTGCGCGACCCGCGCACCGTTGGGGATGGTGCGGATCTCGGGGTCGGACCCGGTGTTGCCGATCAGCATCGCTTTGTTGAGGCTGCGCGCCACAGCTCCTCCTTTTGACCGTATTTGAACAAAGTGGACAGCACGGCTCGGCGCTATGTTGGCGCGCTTTGCCCGCCCTGTCAAGGGTCCTGTTTCACACCCGCAGTCGCATCACGAGCGCATCTTCCGTGGGCTGCGAGTAGTACGAGCGGCGGCGGCCGACGACGACGAAGCCGCGGTCGCGGTAGATGCCCTGCGCAACCCCGTTGCTTTCACGCACTTCCAGGAACAGCTCGTGCGCGCCGCGCTCCTTCACCCGCTCCACCACGGTGTCCACCAGCGCGCCGCCCATCCCCAGCCCGCGGGCCTGCGGGGAGACGGCCACGTTGCCCAGCTCGCTCTGGTCGATCACCGTCCAGCAGGCGGCGTAGGCCATCACCTCGTCGTCCAGCTCGGCCACGAAGAGGTCGGTGTCGGTGCGCTTCATCAGGCCGTGGAAGGTGGCTTCCTTCCAGGGCGTGGAGAAGCACGCGTTCTCGATCACCAGCACCCGCGGCAGGTCGGCGTCGCGCATGCGGCGGATGTGGAAGTCGGGGTTCGCGTGCAGCCCGAAGGCGCCATCGGTGTCCACGCGCGCCATCATCCCGCCTTCGCCGCGGCGATACGCTCGGCGCCGGAGGCGCGCAGGTACTCGGGCTCCCACCCCGGCGGCTCCGCGACGCGCCCGCGCCCCGGGATCGTCCGCGCCAGCCAGAGCAGCCCGGCCGCGGGCGACTCGCCGCCCTCCGCCACGCCGGCGGCGGGGAGCGCCTGGCGCAGCGCGGCCGCGGACGCCATCAGCCCCGAGTAGGCGAAGAGCGGCACGCCCAGCGCGCGCACCAGCGCCTTGGCCGTCGCCGCCGCGATGCGCAACCCGGTGAACGCCCCCGGCCCGCCCCCCACGACCACGGCCGCCAGGTCGCGCGGCCCCAGCCCGGCCGCGCGGACCGCATCGTCCACCGCCGGCATCAGCAGCGACGAGGCGCCGGTGGTGGCCTCCAGCACGCGCTCGGCCACGACCTCGCCGTCGACGCCGACGGCCACGGAGCCGCCGCGGGTGGAGCTGTCTAGCGCCAGCACCGCACGCGCCACCGCGGTCACGACGAGCCTCCGTTCATCTCCGGCAGCGGCGGCGGATCGCCCACGGCGTGCGCGTGGACGCGGCGGACGGACGGGTCGCCGAACTCCTCGATCTCCATCTCCCAGCGCGGGGCGGGGAGGAGCGCCTCCGCGCGCCGCGGCCACTCGATCAGCACCAGGTCGTCCGGCGCGCCGAGCTCGTCCCACCCCAGCTCCCACACCTCGTCGGGATCTTCCAGCCGGTACAGGTCGAGGTGGGCGACCTGCACGCCGCGCGGCGTGGGGTAGCGGAAGACCAGGTTGAAGGTGGGGGAGGGGATGTCGCCCACCACGCCCGCGCCGTGCGCGATCGCGCGCGGCGATTTCCCCGCGCCCAGGTCGCCGCGCAGCGCGATGGTCAGCGGCGTCCGCGCCTCTCGCCCGATCCGCTCGCCCCACGCCACCATCCGCGCCTCGCTCAGCTCCGCCTGCATCGACCTCGACCGGATTTTCTCGTGTGACTCGCGCCCGCGCGGATGCACCGCCGCGCGCGGCACCGTCGTCACGGTCAACTTGGCCCTGCGCCTAACCGCCCGCAAGAAACGAAGCCCGTTCGTGACGGTCTGCCGCGTCACCGACTCGGCTGACGACGAGGCGGCGCCATCATGGCGAGCAAAGAAGCGCCCCGGCCGCGGGTGCGGGCGGGGCGCTTCGATGTTCAGTCCTTCCAGCCCTGGACCAACGAGCTCAACCCGATCCGGATGCGTCGGCGCCGCCATGCGCCGGCTGTGGATCGCGGCCGCCGGTTGCCAGGAGCCAGACGCCGAGCGCGATCTCGAACAGGAACATCACCACCCAGAGCAGCCCCGTGTTGAATCCGCGAAGCGCGCCGATGATCTGCAGCGGCATCCCGACGATGGGGACCAGAGACCCCAACAGGCCAAGCGCCGCCAGGTATCCCGGCGCGAGGCGCGCACGCAGGAGGATCCACGCGAAGGCCGCGCTTCCGATTGCGAAGAAGAAGAACGCCACCAGCGTCGCGTGCCGCGTCGTCCGGATGATCGCCACCACGAGCCTCGCGTCCATCTCTCGGGACGCCGGGGTCGCGTTCGTCGCGATGAAGACCAGCGAGATGATGCCGATCGCGAACACGCCGAACAGCACCGCTTCGCCCGTGCGGGAGATGAGGACGAGCATCGACAGCTCGGGGCGGCTGCGGCGCGTGTAGGCGTACAGCAGCACGGCCAGCACCAGCGCGCAGACGCAGTTGCCCATCGCCAGCACGGTCGCGATGCGCAGGTCGCCCGCGTGGGCGGCGACCGCGTCCAGCCTGCTCGCGGCGGCTCCGCTCCCGATCGAGCCCTCGAACAGGATCGCCGAGGCGACCTTCACCGCGATGTACAGCAGGAACGTGGCGCCGGCGGTCCGCGCGACGGCGGCGCGCGTCACTTCAGCATCTCGGCCGGCGCCTGCGCTCGCGGGCGCGCGTCGGGCTTCGGCGCCGCGGGCGCGCGAGGGGGGCCCTTCGCGGCCGCCAATCCGCGCAGGTTCTGCTTGACGCGGACCCGCCACATCCAGTAGAGCAGCACCACGAGCGGGCTTACACCCAGCACGAGGAGCAGCGGGACGTTGCGGATCGGCGCGGGGATGACCTGCATCTGGCCGAGGAAGAACGAGCCGGACGCGATGAACAGGCTGAAGCACATCCGCCAGAGATGGCGCGCGATCCGCCGCGCTCCCTGGATCCCGCCGGCCAGCATCATCCGGAGATCGCCGACGGCGGCGAGCAGGAGGATCGTGGCCATGAAGAACATCATGCCGGCCGGCACGCCCTCGATGTTGTTTCCCGGCCGCTCGAGCGCGGTGAATCCGCGGACGTATTCCGCCGCGCCGAGTGCGAACGCCATTGCCATGAGCGCTATGCCCACGGCCCGATTCGCACGTGGCAGCGGCCTGACGGCGGTCCAGGCGGTGACCACGAAGTAGACGATGACCACGCCGCCCGCCGGCTTGCCCTCGTAGATCGCGACGATCGCCGCCGCGATCCCCGTCGCGATCATCGCCCACACGAAGACCAGCCCGCTACGCCGGTGCCACGTCCCGCCCTTGCGCATGGCGACGGCGATGAACCCCGCCACGAGGGCGATGATGCCCGTGGCGACGTGGAACGCGAGGGTCAGAAACGGCAGCCCGGTCGATGTCGCAAGTGTCAGGCGCTCGCTCAAATCTCCACCTCCGAAAAGACTCTCGGCACCGGTCGCAGGGCCGCCGAGGGGGGGACTGTTGGAACCACAGGGGGGACAGCGTGAGGCGGGACACTAATGCGCTGTGGTGATATAGTATAGTATAACACCCTGTGCGGTGCAAGGATCGTGTGAATTCCTGGCGAACCTCGAAGATGTCATCCTGAGGCCGACCAAACCGTTATCGCGGAATGAGCGGTCGGTCGCAGGCCGAAGGATCTAAACTCGGGCTTCGAGCGACAGGCCGCCCGTCGCTCGGACCGATGGTTTAGATCCTTCGGGCGCCGCCACGCCCTGGTGCAAACGAAGCCTCGGTGCAGCGGCGCCGCTCAGGATGACATCTCCCTGGGGTTGCACAGTAGTCCCGGGATCTGGTGTCAGTCGTGGTCCGGAATGCGATGAAGCGGATCCTGATCGTGCCGCTGCGAGAGGGTGTCGGACGAAACAGCCCGCCGGGATACCGTCCGGCGGGCTGTGCTTGTGCCCCTCAGGTTGTCCGTCCTCCCGACTCACACCGTCGGCCGGAGCCCGGCGTTCTGGCGGCGCTGGGCCTGGGTGGGGCTCGGCTTGGCGCCGTCGATCTCGGCCTTGAGCTCCAGGTACTGGTCGCGCAGCAGGGCGGCCTGCTCGAAGTCGAGCTGGGCGGCGGCGTCGCGCATCTGGCGCTCGATGTCCTTGAGCACCTCCTCCGGCGTCTTGCCGAAGGGAAGCTTCCGCTCCGCCAGCTTCTTCGCCTTCCCCGCCTGCGCCACCTCGTACTTCGTGCCGCGCGCGTCCGCCACGCGCGTCTGCAGCTCGATCTCCTCCACGCTCTTGATGATGGTGGTGGGGATGATGCCGTGCTCCAGGTTGTAGGCGACCTGCGTCTCGCGGCGGCGGTTGGTCTCGTCGATCATCCGCTGCATCGAGCCGGTGACGCGGTCGGCGTAGAGGATCGCCTTCCCCTGCGCGTTGCGGGCGGCGCGGCCCACCGTCTGGATCAGCGACGAGGCGCTGCGCAGGAAGCCTTCCTTGTCCGCGTCCAGGATGGCCACCAGCGACACCTCCGGCAGGTCCAGCCCCTCGCGGAGGAGGTTGATGCCCACCAGCACGTCGAACTTGCCCAGCCGCAGGTCGCGCAGGATCTCCACCCGCTCGATGCTGTCGATGTCGCTGTGCAGGTAGCGCACGCGCACGCCGGCCTGCTGCAGGAAGTCGGTCAGGTCCTCCGACATCCGCTTGGTGAGCGTGGTCACCAGCACGCGCTCCTGCTTCCCCACCCGGTCGCGGATCTCGGCGAGGAGGTCGTCCACCTGCCCCTTCACCGGGCGGATGATCACCTCGGGGTCCAGCAGCCCGGTGGGGCGGATGATCTGCTCCACCACCACGCCGCCGCTGGACGCCAGCTCGTAGGCGCTGGGCGTGGCGCTGACGAAGATCGCCCTGGGGACGAGCTGCTCCCACTCCTCGAACTTGAGC
>DASQLJ010000196.1:0-3616 GCA_035630095.1 Longimicrobium sp. | reverse complement strand
GCCCAGGCGCAGCGCCACCGGGATGTTGTAGACCGCGCTCCCCGGCTCCAGCCGGTCCAGGAACCAGAGCCGCTGCTGCGCGAAGGAGAGCGGCAGCTCGCCGTCGCGGGCGACGGGGAGCACCGGCGGCACCTGGGCCGTGGTCCCGCGCAGCGCCTCCACGCGGCCGGCGAGCGCGCGGATCGTCTGCGCCTCGAAGACGGCGCGCAGCGGCACCTCCACGGCGAAGGCCTGACGGACACGCGACACCATGCGCGTGGCGACCAGGGAGTGCCCGCCCAGCTCGAAGAAGTTGTCCTCCACGCCCACCCGCTCCAGGCCCAGCACCTCGCCCCAGATCTCCGCCAGCACCTCCTCGGCGGCGGTGCGCGGCGCCACCCAGGGCCGCTCCGCCGCCCCGCCGCGCTCCGGCGCCGGGAGCGCCCGCCGGTCCACCTTGCCGCTGGGCGTGAGCGGGAGCGCGTCCAGCGCCACGATCGCGCCGGGCACCATGTGCTCCGGGAGCCGCGCCGCGAGGTGCGCGCGCAGCTCCGCGGCCGGCGGCGGCGCGTCGTCGCCCACCACGTAGGCCACGAGCCGCTTCTCGCCCGGCGCGTCCTCGCGGGCGACGACGACGGCCTCGCGCACCCCGGCGTGCTCACGCAGCACGCTCTCGATCTCCCCCGGCTCGATGCGGACGCCGCGCACCTTCACCTGCTGGTCGGCGCGGCCGAGGTACTCCAGCACCCCGTCCACACGCCACCGCGCGCGGTCGCCCGTCCGGTAGAGCCGCGCGCCGGGCTCGCCCGCGAACGGGTCGGGGACGAACGACGCCGCCGTACGCGCGGGGAGGCCCAGGTAGCCGCGCCCCACCTGCGCGCCGCCCAGGTACAGCTCGCCGGGGACGCCGGGCGCCGCCGGGCGCATCCGCGCATCCAGCACGTACGCCCGCGTGTTGGCCACCGGCCGCCCGATCGGCACCGTGGTGCCCGAGTCGCCGCCGGCCACGTGCGCCGTGGCGTCGATGCACACCTCGGTGGGGCCGTACAGGTTCACCACGTCCACGGAGGGAAGCCGATCGCGGAGGCGGCGCACCCGCCCGGGCGCGAGCGCCTCGCCCCCCGCGAAGAGGCGGCGCAGCGAGCCGCAGCGCGCCAGCGCGGGCTCGTCCAGCAGCGCGCCCAGCAGCGTGGGGACGACCTGGAGGATGGTGATCCCCTGCGCCTCGACCTCGCGGAGGAGGAGCGCGGGGTCGCGCTCCGCGTCGGGGGGCGCCATCACCAGCGCGGCGCCGGCGATCAGCGGCGCGTGGAACTCCCAGACCGAGGCGTCGAACGAGAACGGCGTCTTCTGGAGGACGCGGTCGTCCGCGCGGAGCGGAAACGTATCGTGCATCCACGCCATGTGGTTGGCCAGCGCCCGGTGCGGGATCCCCACCCCTTTCGGCGTCCCGGTCGATCCCGACGTGTAGATGGCGTAGGCGAGCGACCCGGGATCGATCTCGACCGGCAGGTCCGTATCGTCCTCCCCCGCGAACTCCTCCGCGTCCAGGGCGATCACGCCCGCGTCGGTCGATGCGGCGCGGCCGACCAGCTCCGACGTCGTGAGGACGATGGAGGCGGCGGAGTCGGCCAGCAGGTGGGCCACGCGCCCGGCCGGGTAGCCGGGGTCGACGGGGACGTAGGCGCCGCCGGCTTTCATGACCGCGTAGATCGCCGCGACCATCTCCGCCGAGCGCCCCATCAGCACCGCCACGCGCGTCTCCGGGCCGACGCCGAGAGCGCGCAGGTGGCGGGCGATGCGGTTGGCGCGCGTGTTCAGCTCCGCGTACGACCACGCCGTCCCGTCCGCGGAGACGACGGCGGGCGCGTGGGGCGTGCGGGCGGCCCACGCCTCGAAGCGGCGGTGCACCGGCCCGTCGGAGACGACGGAGGCGGTGTCGTTCCACTCCTCCAGCACCCGGCGCCGCGCGGCGGCGTCCAGCAGCTCCAGCTCCGAGAGCCGCGCACCGGGGTCGGCCGCGGCCTGCTCCAGCAGGCGCACGAAGTGCCCGGCCAGCCGCTCCGCCGTGGCCGCGTCGAAGAGCTCGGTGCGGTAGGCGATCGAGCCCTCCAGCCACTCGCCGAGGTCGCGCATCCCCAGGCCCAGGTCGAACTTCGCGGTCTCGCCGCCGGAGGCGAGCGCGTCGATCTCCACCCCGCCCAGCCGCAGCCCGTCCTCCCTCCGGGCCGCCTGCCCCAGCGAGAACACCACCTGGAAGAGCGGCGTGTGCGACAGGCTCCGCTCCACCGCCAGCTCGTCCACCAGCCGCTCGAAGGGGACGTCCTGGTGCGCCTGCGCCTCGAGCACGCCCTCGCGCACCCGCGCCAGCAGCTCGCGGAAGGTGGGATCGCCCTGCAGCCCGGTGCGGATCACCAGCGTGTTGACGAAGAAGCCGATCAGCCCCTCCGCCTCCAGCCGCGTCCGCCCCGCCACCGGCGTCCCCACCACCACGTCGTCGCCGGCTCCGTAGCGCGCCAGGAGCGCGTTCCACGCGGCCAGCAGCGTCATGTACGGCGTGGCGCCCTCGCGCCGGCCCAGCTCGCGCAGCGACCGCGACAGCTCCGGCGAGAGCGAGAAGCCCCGGTCGGCGCCGCGCCCGCTGCTCGCCGCCGGCCGCGGGTGGTCCAGCGGCAGCTCCAGCACGGCCGGCGCGCCCGCCAGCCGCTCGCGCCAGTACGCCACCTGGCGCTCCAGCACCTCGCCCTCGAGCCAGCGCCGCTGCCACACCGCGTAGTCCGCGTACTGCACGGGGAGGTCGGGGAGAGGCGGGTCCTCGCCCCGGACGCGGGCCCCGTACAGCGCCGTCACCTCGCGCTGGAGGATCTCCATCGACCAGCCGTCGCTGGCGATGTGGTGCAGGGTGAAGAGCACCACCGACGCCTCGGCGCCCAGCCGCAGCAGCGCGCAGCGCATCACCGGCCCGCGCGCCAGGTCGAACGGCCGCGCCGCCTCCTCGTTCGACAGCCGCTCGACCCACCGCTTCCGCTCCGCGGCGTCGAGACCGGACAGGTCCACCACCGGCAGCCGCACGGGCGCGGGCGGGTGGACCACCTGCACCGGCTCGCCGTCCGCGCCGGCGCCGAAGGTGGTGCGCAGCACCTCGTGGCGGCGAACCACCTCCGTGAGCGCCCACGCCAGCCCGCGCGCGTCCAGCTCGCCGCCCAGGCGCAGCGCCACCGGGATGTTGTAGACCGCGCTCCCCGGCTCCAGCCGGTCCAGGAACCAGAGCCGCTGCTGCGCGAAGGAGAGCGGCAGATCCCCGTCGCGGGGGACGGGGACGACCGGCGTCACCTCCGCCGTGGTCCCGCGCAGCGCCTCCACGCGGCCGGCGAGCGCGCGGATCGTCTGCGCCTCGAACACCGCGCGCAGCGGCACCTCCACGGCGAAGGCCTGACGAACACGCGACACCATGCGCGTGGCGACCAGGGAGTGCCCGCCCAGCTCGAAGAAGTTGTCCTCGACGCCCACGCGCTCCAGGCCCAGCACCTCGCCCCAGATCTCCGCCAGCACCTCCTCGGCGGCGGTGCGCGGCGCCACCCAGGGCCGCTCCGCCGCCCCGCCGCGCTCCGGCGCCGGGAGGGCGCGGCGGTACACC
>DASQLJ010000195.1:0-3535 GCA_035630095.1 Longimicrobium sp. | reverse complement strand
AGCACCCGGCCCCTTACGAGTGTTGTCGGACCTGCGGGGCTTTCGCACCCGTCAAAGCCGCGATTATGCGCTCTACTCACTTTCCGTGTGTTCCTTCACTCGGCTCGGAGACGTGGCCATGAAGCTTCGAATCGCGGCGATGCTGTCACTTCTGGCACTTGCCGCCGCCTGTGCCACGAAAAGCCCAACCGAAGCCACATCGGCCGACGGCTCAACCGCTCCGCGCCATGATGGCACCGGGTTCTTAGGCGGGGGCTCTTGAGTCGACGCGATGACGAATCGGGGTGGAGTTCTGCGGGGGGAGGCGACGCGTGCATCGGGATGCCGCACGTCTGGGCCGCGCGATACCCTGACCAACTCCAAACCAAACGAGTCGTCGGCGGAAAGCGGACGACAGTTTATCTAACGAGGTGCTGGGTGGGAATTTTCGGGGTGGGTAAGGTGACGGGCAGCGGGCGGGGACGCCTGCCGCGCCCCCGCCCCCCCGACGCGGATCAGGCGCAGCAGCGATACCGGCCGCAGTCCGTTTGCATGCACGTCGGCAACCCCTCGGCATCAGCGGTGCCGGGCACGGGCGGCACGGCGTCCGTCGCGAACGATTCGACGGCGAGGTTCTCCGGGTCCAGCTTGAGCGTTCCGTGCATTGCATCCTCCTGGGTGGAGCAGGTCGTATCTTCGACCCGCGTCGGGAATGTGACGGCGGAATAGAAGCGTGGATGAGTGCACTCCCTTCCTTCCCGTCGCGTTGCGCGAGACCGTTGCGATGCAAATAGCGCACCCAAATGGGTGGGTTCGAGGGAACCCGTCGCTGATGAAAAGAGCCGTCGGTGCGTCGGGTGGCTGGAGAAGCCCGCGGTGAACACGGAGGTGGCGCGGGGTGTAAGCATTGCGCGGAAGGTCGACCTGCATCGATGTTGAGCCGACACTGTCCCGACGATGTTCTACCTGGATTCTGAATTGAAAGCGACGGATGGTCTGATGAGCCGTGAAGTTCTGGTGGTGGGCGACAAGGTCCTGATCAAGCCCGAGGAAGACAACACCAAGACGCCCTCGGGCCTCTTCCTCCCGCCCGGCGTGCAGGAGAAGGAAGCGGCGATGGGCGGGCACGTGGTGAACGTGGGCCCCGGCTATCCCACCGCCGAGCCGCTCACCGACGGCGAGCCGTGGTCGGGCGCCAGCACCCGCACCGGCATGCGCTACGTGCCGCTGCAGGCGCAGCCGGGCGACTTCGCCATCTTCCTGCGCAGCAACGCGGTGGAGGTGGAGATCGACGGCAGCAAGTACCTGATCGTCTCCCACGCCGCCATCCTCCTCCTGATCCGCGACAAGCTGCCGCTGCCGTGAATGCGGGCGGCGGGCGGATGAAAACGGGCGCGGCGCCGATCGGCTCCGCGCCCGTTTCGATCTGCCTCCAGCGTCATCCTCCATCACCCAGCAGGCCCAGGGACGGGTAAACGTCACCCGCGGCGGCCGGCACCGGGACCGTCCGCGCGACGGTTCCATCCGGCTTCAGGAGGGTGGCGCGGGCGGCGAACGAGTCCCACACCACCACGGTGTCACCGCGCGCGCCGATCCAATCGATGCGGCGGAATTCGCCGGGCCCGTCGCCGGTGCGGCCCAGCGTTCGCAGGTGAATGCCGCGGGGCGAAAAATAGCGGATCTGCGCGGACCCGCGGTCACCCACCACCACGAGGGTGTCGGAGAGGATCAGCGCCCCGGCCACGTGGCCGAGCGGGTATTCCGGCGCCCCCTCCGACTCCCCGATGATCGCGGACGGCGCCGGCGCAAACCGCCACCCTCGCCCGTCCTTCCACGCCGGCGCCGCGTTCTCGGCCAACGGGGCGCTGTCGGATCCCACATGCGAATCCGCGCGACCACACGCAAAAGCGAGGAGACACGCGAGCATCGCATACGCCGCGGGGCGGGGCGGGGACATGGATTCTCGAACGGGGTGGAAGGCCGTGCGCACATCGTGCGCGCCAGCCGGTAGGATAAAAGCTGGAGCGCCATCAAACCATGAAGATCATCCCCGCCGCCGCCATCCTCTTCCTGATCCGCGACAAGCTGCCGCTGCTGTGAGCGGGCCGGACGGGGATCGACAGAACGCGACGGGCGCGGAAGCCACTCGGCCTCCGCGCCCGCTTTACATCCATCCCCGAATCTTCCAGCAGGTCAGACCCGGACGGTCTCCTCGGAATCGGGAGCCTGGCCGCCGGCCGCGGGCGGCTGCGCATCGCCGTCTGCGGCGGCGTCGCCGGTGGGCGTCGCCGCGCCCACGCCCGCGAGCTCCTGCGTGGCAGCCGCGTTCGCGTCGGGCTGCTCGCCGGCGCCGCCCGCGGCGGTCGGGTCCGCGTCGAGGGTGCCGGTCGGGGTGCTGCCGCCCTCCGCCGCCGGCGCAGTGTCCGCGTCGGAGGTCGCCGGCGGTGCCGCGGGATCCTGCACGGTGCCGTTCGTGGCATCCTGCTGCGGCTGGATCTGCACGGTGCTCGTGTCGATGATCGCCTCGGCCGGGTCGATCTCGGCCTCGCTCCCGGGTGCGGTCCCGCGGCCGTCGGGCGATCCGCCCTCCGCCGCGCGCCGCTCGGTCACCGTGAAGTCGAGCGCGGTGGTCGAGGCGCCGGCCGCGTTGAACGCGCTCAGCTTGATGGTGCCGGGCTGGGCGAGCTCTTCGGCCGTGAAGGTGAACTTGAGCTCGCCGTCGGCCGTGGCGGTCACGGCGTGGTCGGCGTCGTTCACCTTCAGCTTCGCATCCTTCAGGTTGCTCCCAGCGAGCACAACCGCCAGGGCGGGCGAGCCGGCGGGCACCTCGGAAGGCGTCACCGTGTTCAGCACCGGCGCCTTCTCCTCCAGGCCGTCGGCGCGCTGCGCGTCCTTGTCGCTCTTGAACAGCGTGTCGAACAGGTCGTCGAGCTTGTCGCTGGCCTGCTTCGAGAACATCCCCACCAGGAAGGCCACGCCCGCGGCGGCGTAGAAGTTCGGCGCCGTCGCCGGCGCGCCGGCATCCAGCGAGAACATGCGGCCGCGGATCAGGAAGTAGAAGACCATCGCCAGCGCCGAGCCCACGAACGGGCGCAGCAGGTACCACCACTCCCACGACGCCTTGTACTTGGCGTTGCCCACGTAGTCGCTGAACGACGAGGCCACGTGGATGCACCCCCCGAGCGCGCCCGCGGCGATCACGGCCAGGATCACCACCTGCCCGTACTCGATGTGTGCGTAGCCGGTGAACGCGACGCCGACGGTGAATCCGACGGTGGTATCGGCGACGCCGCTCAGCACGTACAGCCACGCGAGCAGCACCACCATCAGCGCGAAAAGAGCGCCTCCGACGCGCTTGATGCTTTTCGCCTCGTTGGCAAGATCGGCCGCCGTGGCGGGTTGCGGTTGCGACGACGCGTTGGTCATACTCGTCGGTTCACTCCTGAGGATGCCTGCCATGATGGGTTCCTTCTTGAAGATGAGGGGGAGGCCTGCGGGAAGAGCAGAAAGAGAGGCCGTGTAATGTCATACGGGCTTCCGCGGAAATCAATAGTTT
>DASQLJ010000194.1:0-3485 GCA_035630095.1 Longimicrobium sp. | reverse complement strand
TCCGATCATGCAGCCATGGCCCTGGTCCCCTGCCCCGACTGCGAACAGCAGGTCCCGGACACCGCGCCGGGCTGCAAGGCCTGCGGCCGCACGATGGCGCCCGTGCGCCGCGGGTGGCGCGCGCGCCTGTTCGGGTCTCGGCCGGCCTCCGCTCGCCCCGCCGTCGCCCCGCGTCCGAGGACGCCGGGGAGGTGGATGCGCGTGCTCGGGATCGTCTTCCTGATGCTGGTGAGCGGCCTGCACGTGGCGTTCGTCCGCGAGACCGATGCGCACCTGGCGGCGAGGCACCGTGCCGCCGGGATGTCCCTCGCCACGCTGCGCGACGTGGACGTCCGCCAGCAGCGCCATCTCGCCCGCGCGGGGCGGTTCGGCACGCACGGCGAGATCTTTCCACTCTATTCCGACTACGACTTCAAGGTCGTGTACCGCGTGGAGGTGGATCTCTCGCGCGCCGACGGTCTACGCGGGAGCGCACGATGACGCCCGCGCTCCCGCTCCTCCTCCGCCTGGAGGCGCGCCGGCTGGCGGACGCGTTCCGCCATCCGCGCGCGGCGGCGTGGATCGGCATCCTGCTGCCGGCGGCGCTCGCGGCCGCGGCGCTGTGGGGCGCGGGCGACTCCGTGCGCCCCGACCTCTCCACCGGTGACGGCGTGATCCTGCTCGGCCTGCTGGTCGCGGCGCCCGTCTCCATCCAGTCGTACCCCATCCTCTTCCGCCCCGCGGACGACGCGTTCCTGCGCCGCCTGGGCATCCATCCCCACGCGCTGTTCGGCGTGCGCGCGCTCCGCCTCCTGGCGCTCACCGTGCTCATCGCCGCGGCGGTGATGATCCCGTACCTCGCCGCCAGGCACCCGCTGGCGCGGCCGCTGGTGGTGGCGCTGGCGGCGGGGGTGGCGACCTGGGCGGCGTCGCTCTGGGCGCAGGCGCGCGCGGCGGCGAGCGTCGTCTCGGGGCGGCGGCCGTCGCTCGTCTACGGGTCGCTGGGGCCCGACCCGGAGCTGATCGCCGCGGGCGCGCTGGTGTTCGCGCCGATCTGGCCGGTGGTCGCCGGCGCCGCCGCCGCGCGCTTCGCCGGCGACCTGGTGTGGACGCCGGCGCTGCGTCTCGGTCTCGTCGCCGTGCTCTCGATGGCGCTGCTGCCGCTCGCGGCGCGGGCGTTCGCGCGGGCGCTGCCGCGGTTCGCGCCGCACGCGGGGGAGCTGGCCTACGCCCCTCCGCCGGACGCCGGCGGCGGCGAGCTGATGGTGGGTCGCGGCGTCGCCCGCGTCCTCCCCCGCGCCGCGCAGGCCGTGCGCGCGAGAGACGCGGTGGTGCTGGGCCGGCGCTACCGCTGGGCGTCGCGGCTGGCGTGGCCGGTGGCCATCGTGGGCGCGCTGGCGGTGATGCGCGCGGGCGGCAGCCCCGGCGTTCGCGCCTGGGTCACGCTCGCGTGCGGCGCCATGCTCGCCGCGCAGGCGGCCGCCGTCGTGGCGCTCGGCCGCTCGGAGCGGGGGCGGGCGCGCTGGACCGACCGCGTGCTGGGGCTGCGCACGGCGGACCGGCTGATCGGCCGCTGGGCGGCGGCGTTCGGGCTGGCGATGGCCGTGGCGCTGCCGCTGGCGGCCGCGTGGTGGATCGGCGTGGAGGGCGGGAGCGGATGGGCCTGGCTCGCGGCCGCGGCGGCGACGGCGCTGGCGGCGTCGGGCACGTCGCTCGCCGCGGCGGGGCGGTGATGGCGGACGCGCTCCCGCTCGCCGTGCGCGAGCTGCGCAAGAAGTACCGCCGCGGCGTGGTGCTGGCCGACGTGAGCCTGGACGTGCGCCCGGGCGAGGCGGTGGCGCTGGTGGGGCCTAACGGGGCGGGGAAGAGCACCTTCATCGGCTGCGTCACCGCCGACCGGCTTCCGGACGCGGGCGCCGTGCGCATCTGCGGCGCGGACCCGTTCGCGGACGCGGCGAAGGCGGCGGCGTGCCTGGGCTACGTCCCCGAGCAGCCGTTCCTCTACCCCGAGCTGAGCGTGGCCGAGCTGCTGCGCTTCGTCGCCGCCGCGCGCGGGCTGGACGATGCCGCGTCCGCCGCAGAGACGGAGCGGCTGCTGGGGCTGCTGGGCCTGGCCGGCGCCGAGGGCACCCTCTGCCGCGAGCTGTCGCAGGGGATGGGGCGCAAGACCGCCATCGCCGCCGCGCTGCTGCATCGCCCCGCCATGATCGTGCTGGACGAGGCGCTGAACGGCCTCGACCGCACCTCCGCCGAGCGCCTGGTCGCCGAGCTGGACGCGCGGCGGGCGCAGGGCGCCGCGGTGCTGATCTCCAGCCACGACTTGGACTTCCTGGCCCGCTGGTGCACCCGCGCCCTGCACCTCCCCGCCCCCGGCACCTGGCGCGTGCTGGAAGGCGCCGCGTGGGAGGCGTGGCAGCGCGCGCCCTCGCTCGCGGCGCAGGGGTAGCGGTTCGAGACAGCCCGCTCACCGGCGGCTGAAGCCGCTGCAGCAACTACGAAAAGCCTCGCAAACTGCGCGAGGCTCCACCGAGCAAGGCTCAGCGCTCAGCACCCGGCACATCAGTCCATGGCCAAGCCAAAGATCCGGTTCGACGAAACGCCGAACCCGCAGGCGGGTAAGTTCACCGTGGGCCGCACGCTGGTTGAGGGGCGGCGGGGGATGACGTTCGATTCGGTGGAGGCGGCGGCGAGCGATCCCGTCGCGGCGCGGCTGCTGGCGGAGCCCGGCGTGCGCGCCGTCTTCATCGTCGCCGACTTCGTCACCGTCACCAAGGATCCCGACGCCGCGTGGGCGGAGCTGGCCCCGCGCGTGCAAGCGGCGCTGCGCCAGGTGCTCTGACGCCGAGACGAACCCCCTCGTCGTCGAAGTCCGCGAAGGCGGACTGTGTGCCGTTGTAGCCGCGACTTGAGTCGCAAATTCCCCACGCCGGAGGCTGGGCCGCACACCTTTCCGGGAACTCGGATCTCGCGCTTCACCGGAGCTCGCTTCGAACCTCAATGTGGATCTACATCCAGCGATGACCGATACAGCCGCACCCGAGACGGTGGAATCCGCCGCATCCGCATCTCCCGGCGCCCAATCCCCCGACGCCGGTCAACCCGATCCCGCATCGCCCGACAGCCCGTACCGCGCGCGGCGGGAGCGCTTCCTGGAGCAGATCGGGAGCGGCGTGGCGGTGCTGTGCTCGGCGCCCAAGCTGATCAGCTCGCGCGACACCGAGATCAACTACCGGCAGAACAGCGAGCTCTTCTACCTCACCGGCTTTCCCGAGCCCGCGGTGGCCGTGCTCACCCCGCACGATCCCGAGCACCGCTTCACCCTGTTCGTGCGCCCGCGCGACCCCGAGCGCGAAACGTGGAGCGGCGCGCGCGCCGGCGTGGAGGGCGCGCGCGAGCGCTACGGCGCCGACGCCGCCTATCCGCTGGAAGAGGTGGACAAGGACCGGCTGAGGGAGCTGCTCTGGCCGGCGGACCGGATCTGGTACTCGCTCGGATCCAACCCCAAC
>DASQLJ010000193.1:0-3532 GCA_035630095.1 Longimicrobium sp. | reverse complement strand
CACGGGCTCCGCGCGGAGGGGATGACGGCGCCGCGCCAGACGCGGAACGCCCCGGTGCCTGGATGGCACCGGGGCGTTCTCGTACGGTCGCAGGGAGGAATGGAACCGGGGATCGCCCGGCGGCTACCGCTACGGCTTCAGCTCCCAGAGCGCGTTGACGATGACCCAGCTGCCGTTCCAGCGCGCCAGGTGCAGGTAGTCGACCCAGCCGCTCATCGTCGCGCGGACGCTGGCGGCGTTGCCGAAGATGTCCAGGATGCGCACGTCGGCCTGGCGCTCGGCGGCGGGGGTGCGGCTCCCGCCGCCCCCGCGCGTGAGTTCCACCAGCTCGGCGGCGGTCATCTGGTCGAGCGTGCTGCGGCCCTGCGCGTCCGGCTCCACCATGCGCTTGGCCAGGGCGGGGTGCACCGCGCGCTCCATCCGCGCGGCGTCGCCGGCGTACCACGCCTGGGCGTAGTCCAGCACCACCTGCCGGATCGCCGCCGAGTCGGCGGCCGTCGGCGCCTGCGCGTGGGCATGGCGCGGCGCGGCGGCGGCGCACAGCAGCAGGGCCGCCGCGATACGGTATCTCATGGTCCTTCTCTCCAGTCTGGGGAATGCGGGTCGGGTGTCGGAACGTCCGTGCTTCAGCCGAGCGCGCCGGCCGCGCGCTGGCCGCGCACCCACGCCCGCCACGCCTGCTGGTCGGCCGCCGAGAGCCCCCAGCGGGAGCCATCCTCGCCGAACCACGAGCCGGTGGCCTCGGGCGGCCCGCCCGCGCGCCGCCGCAGGTCGCCGGGGCTGGCGCTCAGCGCCGAGCCCAGCGCCTCGATCAGCGCCGCGTCGCTCCCGGAGAAGCGCGTGCCCTCGCCCGCGAGGGGCCGGTACGCCCGGGCGACCACGGCGCGGCGGGGGATCAGGGCGAAGTCGCGCTCGAACACCGGCGTCTCGCCGAGCTCGGGGTAGGTCAGCACCTGGTGGATCAGCGCCTCCAGGTCGTCCACCCGGTGCGCGAAGCTCTCGCTCATCCCGTACATCCCCATGATGTAGCGCAGCGCCAGGTCGCGGGCGCCCATCTCGTCGTCGGGCTCGGCGGTGAAGATGAACGGGTCGTCGATCTCGAACAACTCCACGCCGCGGAAGCCGGCGCGGAAGAGGTGCACCGCCATCTCCACCGGGCCCAGGTGGGGCATGTCGTGCCCCGTCTTGCTGTACGGGTCGACCACGTCGTGGAACCAGTTGCCCACCGGGCCGCGGTCCAGGAAGTCGTGCACCACCATGCAGCCCCCCGGCTTGAGGATGGCGTGGCTCTCGCGCAGGGCGGCGGGGATGTCGGGGATGTGGTGGGTGCCGTACGCGCACAGCACGCCGTCCAGCGACCCCGCCCGGAAGGTGCGCGACAGCCGGAGCGCGTCCTCGCGGGTGGGCATCCCCCACAGCCCCGCGCGGTAGAACATGTGGCGCGAGACGTCGTTGGTGATCATCAGCGGGGCGCGCCGCCGGCCGCGCGCGCGGAGCATGGGCTCCAGCGCCGCGGACGCGCCGGTCGCGCCGTCGGCCGCGGGGGTGCCGCGCAGCCACTCCACCAGGTCGGCGCCGGAGAGCGCGAGCGGCCCGGAGACGCGCGCCCGCCCGTCGGCCATCCCCACCAGCCGCCCGGCGCAGCCGTCGCCGGACGCGCCGTCGGGCGCGTGCACCGCCATGATCACGGCGTCGGGGTCGGCCAGGGCGCTGCACGACAGGAGCTCGGCCAGGGGGGTGGGAAGGCGGGCCGGGTCGCCGTCGGCGCCGAGCTCCGCCCCGGGGAGCACCACCACCTGCCGCTGCGCCAGCTGGCGCTGCGCTTCCAGGAGCCGCCAGACGTACCCTTCCCCGCCCAGCACGTCCACGTAGACGCGCGGCCCCGGCTCGAACGCCCCGAGGAGGGAGAGGAGCGACTGCACGCCGAGCGCGCGGCAGGCCGGAAAGGCGCGCATCCCCGCCGTGTAGTCGCGGCCCCGCCCCTCGGTGTCGAAGTCACCGCCCGGCATGTCGCGCCAGAGCCCGGCGTAGCGCGGGTCGGCGCTGACCACCGCGGCGCCCTCGGGGAGGCGGCCGGCGATCCGCCGGCGCCACTCGGCCTCGAGCTCGTCCAGGGAGAGGGCCTCGATGGCCGCCAGCTCCCCGGCGTCCCAGAGCGGGGCCAGCCCCAGGCGGAGGTCGGCCGCGTCCACCCCGGCGGCCTCGCCCGGCGGCACCGCCGCCCTGAGGAGCTTCAGGGTGGGGGAGCTCCCCGCCGGCCCCACGATCAGGTCGTTCAGCGCCCGCACGTACTGCCGGAGCACCGCCCGGTCGCGCCCCACGCCCCGGGGGAGCGCCGCGATCGGGAGGCCCGCGCCGGCGGCCAGCAGCCGGGCGTCGCCCGAGAGCTCGTCGGGGGCGGCCGGGCCCCTCGCGGGGAGGTCGACCAGCGAATACCCCACCTCGTCCCAGCCGGTGGGGTCGACGGGCGCGTCGAGCGTCGCGGTCCCCGTCCCGGACCCGGCTTCCATCGTGACCTCGGTCATGTGTACACGCTCCTTCGTAGGGGAGATCCGGCGTGGTGCGCGGACGGGCTCCGGCGCCAACACCCGCTCGGATCGTGGACGGACGGACCATCGGGGGACGATGCCGGCTCGCTTCGGCCGGTCTCGCCCGGGAACTCGTGCGATCGTTCAGAACCTGGTGCTGGAGAGGAATCGCTGGTTTCACGCAGAGTCAGCAGAGTCAGCAGAGAACAGCAGGAACGACTCTGCCGACTCTCCCGGTTCTGCCGGTTCTACTCTGCTGACTCTGCTGACTCTGCGTGACCCCCGCTGTTTCCACTGTTTTCCTCGGCAATTCGGTCAGAGACGGACGACCCCGGCCCGCATCGCGCGCGAGGAGATCGCCACCGTCCGCGGGAGGCTGCGCTCCACCGCGGGGATGGCGCCGGCGAGGGCCGGCTCGTGGATCACGGTCAGCGCGGCCTCGACCGGCTCGGCGCCGCGGAGGACGAAGGTGGCCTCCCAGGGGCGGCCCTGCCCCGGGATGACGCGCAGCAGGTAGCTGTCGCGCCCCTCCTCGAGCGCCGGGAGCGCGCCGGAGAGCGACCAGCCGGCCAGGCGCTCGCGCGGCAGCTTGAGCAGGAAGCGCCGGTAGCCGCCGCCCGCCACGCGCAGCCGCACGGTGCGGGTGCCGCGCGCGGGGTCGAGCGGCGAGGACGACACGGTGGTGGCCGGGAGCGGCACCGCGCCCGGCGCGACCGCGGCCTCGTAGACCCGTGACGACCCGGCGGGGCGGAGCGGGAGCGCGACGCGGCGCAGCAGGGGGCCCAGGTCGCCGGCGTCGCCCCCCGTGGCGGTGAGGGTCGCCGTGCCGTCCGCCCCGCCGTTCTCCACCAGCGCCAGCCGCCGGGGCCGCTCGGCCGAGTAGGGGGAGGCGACGGCCAGCCCCACCGTGGCCGCCACCCCCACGGCGCCGAGGAGCGCGGCGGTCGCCGCCAGCGGGCGCGCCCGCTCCACCAGCGCCAGCGACAGGGTGGCCACGGCCAGCA
>DASQLJ010000192.1:0-3978 GCA_035630095.1 Longimicrobium sp. | reverse complement strand
GACCCGCGGCGACTACCGCGCCTTCAGCACCTTCCTGGGGCAGCGGGTGACCAGGCCGAGCGGTCCCTTCCGCTCGCGCTCGCGCTACGTCTACCACAACGCGGCGTGGAACCTCGGCGGCGACAACATCTACAACAGCCTGGGCTTCGGGGCCGACGCGCAGCTCAAGTCGTTCTGGTTCGTGGGGGTGAACGGCGGATACGAGTTCGACCGCTGGGACGACCGCGCCACCCGCGGCGGGCCGGTGATGCGGCGGCCGGGCGGGTGGAACCTGGGGCTGGACGCCAGCACCGACGACCGCAAGGTGCTGTCGTTCACCGCCGGCGTGAACACCTCGTCGGGGCGCGGCGGCAACTGGCAGCGCGGCGCGAGCTTCGGGGTGAACTGGCGCCCCAGCACCTCGGTGCGGCTGAGCCTGGGCCCCGACTTCACGCGCGTGCACGACCGCATGCAGTGGGTGAGCACCGAGGCCGACGCGGCGGCCACCGAGACCTTCGGCAACCGCTACGTCTTCGCCACCGTCGACCGCACCGAGCTGTCGATGACCACGCGGCTCGACTGGACCTTCACGCCCACGCTGTCGCTGCAGCTCTTCGCGCAGCCGTACGTGTCGGCGAACGACTTCGGCGACTACCGCGCGCTGGCCCGCCCGCGCAGCTTCGACTTCGACCCGTACGCCGTCGCGGGGGAGGACGACTTCACCTTCATGTCGCTGCGCGGCAACGCGGTGCTGCGCTGGGAGTACCGCCCGGGCTCGGCGCTGTTCGTGGTGTGGCAGCAGGACCGCGGCGGCGAGGTGGACGACGGCCGCTTCCGCTTCCGCGACAACGTCTCCGGCGTGTTCGACCGCGAGAGCCGCAACGTGCTGCTGATCAAGGCGACGTACTGGCTGAACCGGTAAGGCAGGGAGGGGCTGGGGATTGGGATGAGTCCTGAGTCCGATTCAAAATCCTAGGTCCTGAGTCCTGAGTCCTGAGTCCTGAGTCCTGAGTCCTGAGTTTGTCGATCGAGAAGCCGCCCCCGTGCCGATGCGCGGGGGCGGCTTCGTTTGTCGATTGAGGAGAGCGGGTGGTGTCGCAGGGGCAACAGGGCGAATGAATTCGCTGCAACAACCACACGAAGTCCGCCTTCGCGGACTACTGTCTTCGGTGTCGCAGCGAGTCTGGTGCGCGCAAGAGAATCCGGGTCTCCCGATGTAGCCTCCGAATGAGACGAAGGAGCCGGCGCGAAGCGCCCCAAGTCCCTCTCCCACGTCGTTTTGGGAGAGGGACAGCCGCGCAGCGGCAGGGTGAGGGCCCGCGGCGCCGCAGCCATATCGGTGCCTGTCGCCCACCGGGAAAGGAAAAGGCCTCCCCCGGCGCGCCGGGGGAGGCCTTTTCCTGATCGTGCGCCGACGCTCGTCAGTTCTGCGAGAGGCGCTGGAAGCGCTCGCCGAAGGCCTGCAGGCGGTTGGCCTCGGCCACGTTGCCGCGCATCTGCTCGGCCTGCGCCTGGGCCATCCAGGCGTAGTAGTAGTGGATCGGGATGTTGCGCGTGGCGTCGTCGGGCCAGTGCTCCCGGTCGGCCAGGCCGCGCAGCATGAACACGTTCTTCAGCAGGTGCGCGCCGGCGTTCACGTCCATGTAGGCGCCCAGCACCGGGCTGTACTCGCGCACCGGCATGGCCAGCAGCCGCTGGCCCTCCTGCGGGGTGACCAGCTTGAACGCCATCCCCTGCCGCGCCACGTGCGGGGCGAGCCCCAGGTCGTACTGCACGTTGGTGGTGCTGGCGAAGAAGATCGGCCGGTCGCCCCACGCCTCCTTGATGATCCCCAGCACGAACTGGTCGCTGGCGAACAGGTACTTGCCCTGCGGGATCGGCACCTGGATCCCCCGCGCGGTGAAGAACGTCCCCTCCTCGGTCACCTGCATCACCTGCCCGCGCGCCACGGCGTCGATCTGCGCGTCGTTCAGGCCGAAGATCGGCCGCGTGGGCGGGCGCGCGGCGGCGTACACCCGCGGGCCCTCGCCCGGGTACGGGCGCTGGCAGATGATGCGCGTGGGGTCGCTCGCGGGGTCCTGCCCCGGCCGGCACGGCGTGGTCAGGTCGCGGAGCTGCTTGGGGTACCACTCGGTGTTCAGGTAGCTCAGCACGATCACCGTCACGTCCTTCCGGATGCCCTCCACCTCCTGCAGGTACCAGAGCGGGAAGGTGTCGTTGTCGCCGTTGGTGAACAGCACCCCGTACGGCTCCACGCTCTGCAGCAGGTTGTACGCGAGGTCGCGCGCGGCGTAGTCGCCCCGGCGGCTGGCGTAGCTCCAGTTCAGCGCCAGCGGGATCAGCGCCAGCGCCAGCACCGCCGAGGCCGGCCACAGCTTGCGCGCGCCGCCCATCGCCTCGGAGAGCTGCAGCCAGAGCGCAGTGAGCCCGATCCCCACCCACAGCCCCCACATCGAGAAGGAGACCAGGAAGAAGTAGTCGCGCTCGCGCACCTCGGCCATGTCGGGGCTCAGGCCCAGGTGCTGCACCTGCATGTAGCCGTACTTGAAGTTCATGTAGATGGTCAGGCCGATCGACATCGTGCCGAACAGCACGGCCACGTACGCGAAGCTCTTCTTGTCGCGCCGGAAGTGCTCCAGCGCCCCGTATCCGCCCAGCGCCGTGAACAGCAGGGTGATGAAGATGCGCCCGGCGCCGAAGTAGCCCGTGCTCCCCGAGATGCTGCGCGCCCACTGCCAGTCGAAGTACTGGAAGTAGTTCGCCAGCTGCGCCCAGAACGGCGCCTGCCGCTGGAAGATCGGCGGCTTGGCGTACTGCTCGCGCGCCAGCGACGCGTACAGGTTCTCGCAGAACCCGGGGAACTTGATGCTGCCGAAGCCCGCGATGCTGAGCAGCGCCGACCCCACCGACGGGCAGCTCGGGTTGGCCTCGTTGATGATCGGCTGAAGCCCCGCGCGGGCGCTCAGCAGCAGGTGCACCGACAGGCCCAGCATCCCGAACACCACCGCGAAGGCGTAGAGCCGCCAGTTGGTGAACGAGCGCGGCCGCACCAGAAAGATGAACAGCAGCACCGCCGGCGTGGCCAGGAACGCCATCAGGTGGTTCCCCACCGAGAGCGCCAGCATGAACACCATCAGCACCAGCACGTTGTCGTCGTGCAGCCGGCTGCCCCCGCCGCCGCGCAGCGCGCGGTGCTCCTCCACGTGGTCGCGCCAGAGGAAGGCCAGCCACGACAGCGCCGCGATGGTGAACATCGAGACGGTGTAGACCTTCTCGTTCACGTTGCTCTGGTTCCACACCGTGAACGCCGTGGCGCTCATCAGCACCGACACCGCCGCGCCCACCCGCCGCACCGGCTCGCGCCCGTCGAAGAAGCCCAGGATGCGGTGCACCATCAGGTACCAGAAGAACGCCGTCCCCGCGCTCATGAAGGCGCTGAACAGGTTGATCCGCACCGCGGTGGACAGCCCCGTGGGCGTGAGCAGGATGTCCCACGCGCGCGCCAGCAGCACGAACAGCGGGTTCCCCGGCGGGTGGGGGATGCCCAGGATGTGGCTGGTGGCGATGTACTCGCTGGTGTCCCAGAACGCCGTGGTGGGCGCCAGGGTGAAGGCGTACAGCGCGAAAACGGCGAGCGCGGCCGCCAGCGCCAGCAGGTAGGGCGGGCGGTTCGGCCCGGCGTCCACCGCGGCGGTCTCGAATAGGGGCACGCGCGCGCGCTCGGTCTTGGTCGCAGTCATGAAGCGGCCCTGCAAGGGTCGGTCAGAGGGGCTGGGGGATAACCGGACAAAGGTAAGAGATCGGCCGGCCCTTGTCGACACGCGGCCCCCGGGAGACCGCAATCAACCCCCATCGCGGCAAGAGGTTCCGAAAGAAGGCATTAATACGGAGTCCGAAAAGGCGGTGCCGGGACCCGAAACGGAAGAGCGGATGCGGGCGTGTCCCTCCGCTACGCTCCGGGCCGGGCTTCGCGCGCCGTAGGCAACGATACCGCCGTTG
>DASQLJ010000191.1:0-6375 GCA_035630095.1 Longimicrobium sp. | reverse complement strand
CTTCATGGAGTACGGCCCGTACGTGGGCGGGATGAGCAACCGCAGCCGCGGCGTGCTGGTGAGCATGATGAGCGGCGAGTCGGTCGCCTTCTCGCTCGGCAACCTGCAGGAGCGCTCGACCTTCTTCATCGAGCCCGGCGTGCCGGTGTACGAGGGGATGATCGTGGGCGAGAACAGCCGCCCCGGCGACATGGAGGTGAACGTGACCAAGGGGAAGAAGCTCACCAACATGCGCGCGTCGGGAAGCGACGACAACGTGCTGCTGGAGCCCCCGCGCCTGATGACGCTCGAGGACGCGATGGGCTACATCGCCGACGACGAGCTGATCGAGGTCACCCCCAAGAGCCTGCGCCTGCGCAAGCGGCTGCTGAACGCCAACGACCGCAAGAAGGCGTCGCGCGCCTCCGCCTGAGGCGGCCCGGCGCGCGCCGGCCCCGCCGTCGAACCCCTCGCCCGAGCCACTTCGGGCGAGGGGTTTGCCGTCTGTCCCACCCCGCTTGTGCATCCCCGCGCCGCGCCGCCAGACTATACTCCATCCTCCATCACGTCCCGTCCCCGGAACGCGGCCGTCATACGCGTCGCGGGATGGCGCCGGAGGCGGACGGCCGGAGCACGCGACCGTCTCCACGGCGCCGGATTCCGGACGCCCGCGCCGCGCGGCCGGACGCCCGACCCCTTGTCAGGACGGGTGTCACAGCTTAACGGTTGAAGACGTTGTAAAGCGTCACGGCACTGCTCCACTCTCCCTGTCTGTGAGATCGATGACCAACCGGATGGTGCTCCTGCTGGTGGCCGCGTCGTCGGCCGCCGCTCCCGCCGCGGCGCAGCAGCGCTCGAACCTCGACGTCGCGGCCCTGCGGGCGGCCCCCGCCGCCCCGGAAGGGGCGCCGCTCCGGGGGGCCGCCGCGCCGCAGCGCGCCACGCGCGGCCGCGCGGCCTCGCGCACGGCGATCCACGCGCTCGGCGGCGCCGTGCTCGGCGCCGGCGCCGGGTACCTGGCCTCGCAGGTGGCGTGGAGCGACTGGGACAAGAGCAGCAATTCCGACTTCGCCAACCGCCGGGTGACCTTCGCCGTGGGCGGGAGCGCGGTGGGCGCGCTGGCCGGGCTGGTGCTGGGCCGCGGCGCGCCGAGCATGCGGGCCGGCGGCCAGGCGCCGCCGCCCCCGGCGCACGCCATGGGCGCGATGGTCACCTCCGAACAGCTGCGCGCCTCGGCCGCCACCACGCTGTACGAGCTGCTCCAGGCCACGCACCCCACCTGGCTGCGCGGTCGCGGCGAGGGCGCGCTGCGGGCGGGGCGGCCGGACGGCTCGCCGCGCGCCGATCCAGCCGGCGGCGGCCAGGCCGGCGAGGGGGTGACCGCCCTGCCGGCGCAGACCCCGTCCGACCAGGCGGCGTCGAGCCCCGCCCCCAAGGTGTACCTGGACGGCGGCTTCGTGGGCGACGTCAACCAGCTCCGCCAGATGCTGGTGAGCCAGACCGAGAGCGTCCAGTACTTCGACGTGGCGCAGGCCACCTACCGCTTCGGGCCCGGGCACCAGTCCGGCGCGATCCTGGTGAAGAGCCTCGGGTACCGGTAGAAAAAGGGCGCGCCGGACGCGAGTGCCCCGGCACCCGCTCTGGCCGGAACGGAACGGCCGGGGGGTTGACGCCGCCGGTCCGCGCGCCTATTTAGGAGAGCTTCCACGCACTTTTTTGCCGCCGATCGTTTGAACCCCCGCCGCATTCGTGCGGACGTTCGAACGCCGTCGGCGCGGCAGGCCGAACAGCCCGGCAGGCAGTCACGCAAGGGCGGCCCCCGACGGCCGCCCATCCACCCATTCACCCCACGTCCACGAAGGGAGGGCCGGCGCGCGAGGCGCCGGAACGGATGGGCGCCCACACGTGGGCTACCCGTGCCGAACAGGCGCCGACGTGGGGGCATCCCCCCACGCGAGCTTCCCGCCGGGCGGCCAGCACGCGGCCCCGCGGGGAACGAACTAAAGGGGCGGACGCACCCACGCGCCGCCCGACACTGAGGAGGACGAACCTATGAGACAGCTCCGTCGGCTACTCGCCACGCTGGTGGCCGTAGCTTCGGTGCCCACCCTCCTGGCCGCGCAGGAAAATGCGACGGTCAGCGGGCGGGTCACCAACGCAAGCGGCGGGCCGGAAAGCGCCGTGCTGGTCCGGATCGAGAGCCTGAACGTGGGCGCCTCGACCTCGGCGGACGGCACCTACCGCCTGGTGATCCCCGGGAGCCGCCTGACCGGCGTGCGCCCCTACACGATCACCGCATCGCGCCAGGGCATCGCCACGGTCAGCCACAGCGTTTCGCTGGGCGCCGGGTCGCAGGTCGCGCAGAACTTCACCGTCAGCAGCCAGGCCGTCGCCCTCCAGGGCGTGGTGGTCACGGCGCTGGGCATCACCCGCTCGCAGCGGTCGCTGGGCTACTCGGCCCAGGGCGTGACCAGCGCCGAGCTGAACCGGGTGCCCGAGCAGAACGTGGTCAACACGCTCTCCGGCAAGGTGGCCGGCGTGGTGGTGACCAACGCGGGCCCGCAGGGCGGCAGCTCGCGCATCGTCATCCGCGGCGCCACCTCGATCAGCGGCAACAACCAGCCGCTCTTCGTGGTCGACGGCGTGCCGATCGACAACACCTCCGACCGCAACACCGGGTACGGCGGCATCGACTACGGCAACACCGCGTCCGACATCAACCCCAACGACATCGAGGCGGTGACGGTGCTCAAGGGGCCGAACGCCGCGGCGCTGTACGGCGCCCGCGCGGCCAACGGCGCCGTGATCATCACCACCAAGTCGGGGCGCCGCGCCACCGGCCTGGGGCTGACCGTGAGCCAGAGCGTCTCGTCCGAGTCGCCGCTGCGCCTGCCCAGCTACCAGAACCAGTACGCGCAGGGCTACAACGGCCGCTTCGACTACGTGAACGGACGCGGCGGCGGCCGCGCCGACGGCGTGGACGAGAGCTGGGGCCCCAAGATGGGCACCCTCGCGCGCCAGTTCAACAGCAACGGCGACTCGGTGCCGCTGCAGGCGTTCCCGAACAACGTGGCCGACTACTTCGAGACCGGCCGCACGCTGATCACCAGCGTGTCGCTGGCCACCTCGAACGACCGCGCCAACGTGCGCCTGGCCGGCACCAACTGGAGCCAGGACGGGATCACGCCCACCACCGAGTTCGGCCGCAAGACGCTGTCGCTGAACGGCGGGCTCGACCTGACCAGCCGCCTCACCGCCAACGCCGGCGCGCAGTACATCCACAACACGGCCGAAAACCGGCCGGGCACGGGGTACGACGACTACAACCCGATGATGGGGTTCGTGTGGTTCGGCCGTCAGGTGGACGTGAACTACCTGCGCGAGAACTACAAGGACGAGAACGGGAACATGATCAGTTGGAACTACAACTATCACCCGAACCCGTTCTACAACGTCTTCGAGTCGCGCAACGCCGACCGCCGCGACCGCGTGATCGGCCACGTGCAGACCAGCTACGAGTTCACCGACTGGCTCAAGCTGATGGGCCGGGTGGGCACCGACTACTACACCGCCGAGCGTGAGTTCAACATCGCCCCCGGCTCCTTCGGGTTCTACGTGGGCCGCCTGGCCGACGCCCCGGGCGAGAACGGCGCGTTCGAGCACAACGTGTTCACCAACCAGGAAACGAACGCCGACTTCCTGTTCACGGCGGACAAGTACCTGACCGAGAACTTCAGCGTGGTGACCAACTTCGGCGGCAACCGCCGCTGGGACCGGTTCACCGACAACTACGCGTGGGTGCGCTCGCTGGGCACGCCCGGCACGTACAACCTGGCCAACTCGCTCGAGACGCCGTACGTCACCAACGAGCTGATCCGCCGCCAGGTGAACTCGCTGTACGGCGACGTGCAGTTCGGCTACCACGACTACCTGTTCCTGAACCTCACCGGGCGCAACGACTGGTCGTCGACGCTCCCGAAGGGGAACAACTCGTACTTCTACCCGTCGATCTCGGGCAGCTTCGTGTTCACCGACGCGCTGAACCTGTCGGGAAGCGTGCTGAGCTCGGGCAAGGTGCGGGCGGGGTGGACGCGCGTGGGCAACGACGCGCCGGCGTACTCGCTGATCACCACCTACCTCCCGCAGCAGCAGTTCAACGCGCACCCGTCGTTCACGCTGTCGAACACGCTGAACAACGCGAACCTGAAGCCCGAGAGCACCACCAGCTGGGAGATCGGCACCGAGCTCGGGTTCTTCGACGGCCGCGTGAACCTGGACGTGGCGTACTACAACAAGACCACGCGCGACGAGATCCTGGCCACGCCGGTGTCTCCCGCGTCGGGCTACACCCGCCAGTACCTGAACGCCGGCGCCATCGGCAACAAGGGCGTCGAGGTGCAGGCCCGGTTCGTCCCGATCCAGAAGACGAACTTCCAGTGGGACATGACCGTGAACTTCGGCAAGAACCAGAGCCGGGTTCTCGATCTGAACGGCGACACCCGCACGCTGGTGCTGGGGAGCTACTGGGGCGTGAACATCGAAGCCCGCAAGGGTGAGCCCTACGGCGCCCTGTTCGGCACCGACTACCTGCGCGTGGACGACAGTGCTAGCCCGTTCTTCGGCCAGCTCATCGTGGGCGAGGACGGCCTGCCGATCGCCGACCCGGTGCGCCGCGTGCTGGGGAACTACCAGCCCGACTGGGTGGGCGGGATCAACAACCACTTCCGCTACCGCAACATGGAGCTGTCGTTCCTGCTCGACACGCACCAGGGCGGCCAGCTGTTCTCCACGTCGAACATGTGGGGCAAGTACACCGGCGTGTTCGAGACCACGCTCCGCGGGCGCGAGGTGGACTGGAACAACCCCGGCCTGGTGGTGCAGGGCGTTCAGGTGGACGCGAACGGCGCGTACGTGCCGAACACCACCAACGTTCTCGCGCAGAACTACAACGAGAGCCTGTACTACATCAACGCCGCGCACGTGTACGACGCCAGCTTCTGGAAGCTGCGCGAGCTGTCGCTCGCCTACACGATGCCGCAGTCGACCACCCGCCGCCTGGGCGTGAGCGGGCTCACCGTCGCGGCCATCGGCCGCAACCTGTGGCTGAGCTCGAAGGTGCCGAACATCGACCCCGAGACCGCGTTCGACGCCAGCAACGTGCAGGGGATCGAGGGCCAGCAGCTCCCGACGCCGCGGAGCATCGGCTTCACCGTCTCGCTGACGCCGTGAGCGCCGAGCCATCCATGGAGACCATGATGAAGAGAACCTTCCGGACGGTCGTCCCCGCGCTCGCCCTGGCCCTCGCGGCCGGTGCGTGCGAAGGCGACTTGACCGACCTGAACGTGGACCCGAACAACCCGCCGTTCGTCTCGGCCACCTCGCTGATCCCGCAGGCGCAGCAGTCGGCGGTGAACCGGGCGCTGGGCTCGAACTTCAACCTGACCATGTTCGGGCTGTGGTCGCAGAGCTGGGCCAAGATCCAGTACATCGACGAGGACTGGTACGAGCTCCGCTCCACCACCCTCGACACGCACTGGGCGGGCTTCTACGCCGAGTCGCTGCAGGACATGCAGCGGATCGTCGATCAGGGTGACAGCCTCAACCGCCCGAACTGGACGGCGATCGGCACCATCCTGCAGCAGTGGACCTTCCAGGTGATCACCGACACCTGGGGCGACGTGCCGTACTCCGAGGCGCTCCAGGGCGCCGCGAACGCGCGTCCCAAGTACGACACGCAGAAGGACATCTACTACGGGATGCTGGCCAAGCTCACGGCCGCCAGCGCGATGATCCAGCCCGCGGGGTTCACCTTCGGCTCCGAGGACGAGATCTACGGCGGCAGCCCGGCGGCGTGGAGGAAGTTCTCCAACTCGCTGCGGCTGCGCATGGCCATGCGCATCTCGAACGTGGACCCGGCCAAGGCGCGCACCGAGTTCCTGGCGGCCCTCGCGCCGGGCGCGGGCGGGGTGTTCACCTCGAACGCCGACAACGCGCAGCTCCACTACTCGGGCGCGATCCCGAGCGACAACCCGATCTACGCGGTGTTCCACGAGGGCGGCCGGTACGACCAGGTGATCAGCGCCACCATGGTCGACTCGCTCAAGCGGAACAACGACCCGCGCCTGTTCGTCTACGCCGATCCGGCCCCCAACGGGTGCGCCGACGGCGGCGACTACTGCGGGTACATGAACGGGACGGAGACGGCCGAGGACTTCGACGCGCTGTCGCCGATCGGTTCGGCGTTCCGCAACGACCCCACGGCGCCCTCGGTGCTGATGACGTGGGCCGAGGTGCTCTTCCTGCGTGCCGAGGCGGCGGCGCGCGGCTGGACCGCCGAGAGCGCGGCGACCCTGTACGCGCAGGGGATCCGCGCCTCGATGGAGCAGCACGGCATCG
>DASQLJ010000190.1:0-7226 GCA_035630095.1 Longimicrobium sp. | reverse complement strand
GAGGACCTGACCGCCGCGCTGGGCGAGCGCAAGCTCTCGGTGGACCTGTACTACGGCGTGCAGACGCTGCGGGCGATCGAGAACTTCCCCATCACCGGCATCCCCATCTCGCAGTACCCGCACCTGGTGCACGCGCTGGCGGCGGTGAAGGAGGGGGCGGCGCTGGCCAACCACGACCTGGGGCTCCTTCCCGAGGACGTGACCGACGCGATCGTGCGCGCCTGCCGCGAGATCCGCGAGGGGAAGCTGCACGAGCAGTTCGTGGTGGACGTGCTGCAGGGCGGCGCCGGCACCTCCACCAACATGAACGCCAACGAGGTGATCGCCAACCGCGCGCTGGAGCTGATGGGGCACGCCAAGGGCGACTACCGCCACGTGCACCCCAACGACCACGTCAACCTCTCGCAGAGCACCAACGACGTGTACCCCACGGCGATGAAGATCGCGGGGAACTGGGCGATCGAGGACCTGACCGCCGCGCTGGGCGAGCTGGTGGACGCCTTCCGGCAGAAGGGCGCCGAGTTCGGCGACGTGCTGAAGATGGGGCGCACGCAGCTCCAGGACGCCGTGCCGATGACGCTGGGGCAGGAGTTCAACGCCTTCGCCGTCACCATCGGCGAGGACATCGACCGGCTGCGCGAGGCGGCGGCGCTGATCCGCGAGACCAACATGGGCGCCACCGCCATCGGCACGGGGATCAACACCGACCCGCGCTACGCGGCGCTGGTGTGCGAGAAGCTGTGCGAGGTAACCGGCCTGGAGCTCTCCACCGCGCCGGACCTGATCGAGGCGACCAGCGACACCGGCGCCTTCGTGCAGCTCTCGGGCGTGCTGAAGCGCGTGGCGGTGAAGCTCAGCAAGATCTGCAACGACCTGCGCCTCCTCTCCTCCGGCCCGCGCGCGGGGCTGGGTGAGATCAACCTCCCGCCGATGCAGCCGGGCTCGTCGATCATGCCGGGGAAGGTGAACCCGGTGATCCCCGAGGTGGTGAACATGATCTGCTTCCAGGTGGTGGGGAACGACCTGACCATCACCATGGCGGCCGAGGCGGGGCAGCTCCAGCTCAACGTGTTCGAGCCGGTGATCGGCTTCAACCTGTTCCAGAGCATGGACATGCTGGCCCGCGGCGCCATCGTGCTGCGCGAGCGCTGCGTGGTGGGCATCACCGCCAACCGCGAGCGGCTGCGCGACATGGTCTACCACTCCATCGGCCTGGTCACCGCGCTGGTCCCCTTCATCGGCTACGAGCGTAGCGCCGCGCTGGCCACGGAGGCGCTCGCCACCGGCCGCGGCGTCTACGAGCTGGTGCGCGAGAAGGGGTGGGTCACCGAGGAGAAGCTCGCCGAGATCCTCACCCCCGAGGCGATGACCCGCCCGCGCGCGATGCCCGAGGCGGTGGAGCACTGAGGTCCGTCAGGCAGTTCGGAGACGGATCGCTGTAGGTTGCGGAACAGCGCGACTCCGTCCGCGTACTGGAGCGATTCCGGACGATATCGAGGCATCCGTCATCAACGGCGCAAGCCGTTGCGTAACAACCTTTTCATGGATGAGCAGATGATCCGATCCCCGTTGCCGGTGCTCGCCGCGATGACCGCCGTCGCCGCCGGCTGCGCGCAGACGGCCGTCCGCGCCGGGAGCGGCGCCGACGTGGCCGCCGTACCGCCCGCCGCCTCGACGCCGGCCCCGGCGAGCGAGAACCCGTTCTTCACGGCCAGCACGCTGCCGTACCAGGCGCCGCGCTTCGACCTGATCCGTAACGAGCACTACCAGCCGGCGCTGGAAGAGGGGATGCGGCAGCGCCTGGCCGAGATCGAGGCGGTGGCCAACCAGGCCGCGCCGGCGACCTTCGAGAACACCATCGTGGCGATGGAGCGCGCCGGCCGGCTGCTCGCGCGCGCGCAGGCCGCCTTCAGCGCGGTGACCGGCGCCAACACCGACAGCACGCTGCAGCGCGTGCAGCGCGAGGTGGCGCCGAAGCTGGCCGCCCACCGCGACGCCATCTTCCTGAACGACCGGCTCTACCAGCGCATCCGCGGCCTCTACGACCGGCGCGCCGCGCTGGTGCTCACCCCCGAGCAGGTGGAGCTGGTGGACCGCTACCACCGCAACTTCGTCCGCGCCGGGGCCCGGCTCTCCGAGGCCGACAAGACGCGGCTGCGGGCGATGAACCAGGAAGAGAGCCGGCTCACCACCGAGTTCTCCAACCGCCTGCTGGCCGCCACCCGCGCCGGCGCCGTGGTGGTGACCGACCGCGCCGAGCTGGCCGGGCTGAGCGACGCGCAGATCGCCGCCGCCGCCGAGGCGGCCAAGCAGCGGGGGATGGAGGGGCGCTGGGTGCTGACGCTGCAGAACACCACCCAGCAGCCGATCATGAGCTCGCTGCGGAACCGCGCGCTCCGCCAGCGGCTGTTCGACGCCAGCACCCGCCGCGCCGAGCAGGGCGGCGACACCGACACCCGCGAGGTGATCCGCCGCCTGGCGGTGCTGCGCGCCGACCGCGCGAAGCTGCTGGGCTTCCCCAGCTACGCCGCCTTCTCGCTCGACAACCAGACCGCGAAGACGCCCGAGAACGCCACCCGCCTGCTCACCCAGCTCGCCCAGCCGGCCACCGCCCGCGCGCGCGCCGAGGCGGCGCGGCTGCAGCGCGAGATCGACCGGCAGGGCGGCGGCTTCAAGCTCGCGCCGTGGGACTGGGAGTACTACGCCGAGCAGGTGCGCAAGGCCGAGTACGACCTGGACGAGAGCCAGGTGCGGCCGTACTTCGAGATGAACCGCGTGCTGAACGACGGCATCTTCTTCGCCGCCAACAAGCTGTACGGGCTCACCTTCCGCAGGCGCACCGACATCCCCGTCTACCACCCCGACGTGCAGGTGTTCGAGGTGTTCGAGGAGAACGGGACGCCGCTGGCGCTGATGTACTTCGACTTCTTCAAGCGCGACAACAAGCGCGGCGGCGCCTGGATGAGCAACTTCGTGGACCAGAGCGGGCTGATGGGCACGAAGCCGGTGGTTTACAACGTCTCCAACTTCGCGCCGCCGGCCCCGGGGCAGCCCGCGCTCCTCTCCTTCGACGAGGTGAGCACGGCGTTCCACGAGTTCGGCCACGCGCTGCACGGGATGTTCAGCAACGTGCAGTACCCCACGCTGTCGGGCACCAGCGTGCCGCGCGACTTCGTGGAGTTCCCGTCGCAGTTCAACGAGCACTGGCTGATGGAGCCCACGGTGTTCGCGAACTTCGCGAAGCACCACCAGACCGGCGCGCCGATGCCGCAGTCGCTGGTGGACCGCATCAAGCGCGCGGCGAGCTTCAACCAGGGCTTCGGCACCAGCGAGCTGGCGCAGGCCGCGCTGCTCGACATGGCGTGGCACAGCCTTCCCGCCGGCACGCCGCAGCAGGACGTGGAGGCGTTCGAGACGCAGACGCTGCAGCGCCTCGGCGTGGCCATGGCCGAGATCCCGCCGCGCTACCGCACCAGCTACTTCTCGCACGTCTGGGGCGGCGGCTACGCGGCGGGGTACTACTCGTACCTGTGGAGCGAGGTGCTGGACGAGGACGCGTACGCCTGGTTCGTGGAGAACGGCGGGATGACCCGCGCGAACGGCCAGCGCTTCCGCGAGATGGTGCTCTCGCGCGGGGGCACGCAGGAGGCCGGCGCGCTCTTCCGCGCCTTCCGCGGGCGCGAGCCGCAGGTGCGGCCGCTGCTCGAGTCGCGCGGCCTCGCCGGCACGCCCAACTCGCACTGACCGCGCCCGGCACTTTAGATTCACGGGAGCCCACGGCCACTCCGGCCGTGGGCTCCCGTCTTTCGTCTCCGGGGATGATGGACCCCACCGTCCGCTTCGATTCGCTCGACCCGCTGCGGTGCCCGCGCTCGTTCCGCTTCGCCGGCCCGCGCGCCGTGCTGCGCGCGGACGCCGTCGCGGACGTGCTGCCGGTGCTCGCGGCGGTCGAGACGGCCGTGGCGGAGGGGATGCACGCCGCGGGCTTCGTCGCGTACGAGGCGGCCCCGGCGTTCGACCCCGCGCTGGCGGCGCATCCCCGCGACCCGCGCCTGCCGCTGGCGTGGTTCGCGGTGTTCGAGCGGCGCATCGAGGCGGAGGCGCTGGAGGGGGTGGAGGATGACGGTACGACGGACGTCGGGGCGTCCGCGGCCGGCGCGTCCGACGTTGGGGATGCGGAGGTCGGCGAGCTTCGGGCGGAGGTGTCGGACGCGGAGTACATGCGGCAGGTGGAGCGGATCCGCGAGCTGATCGGGGCGGGGGACACGTACCAGGTCAACCACACCTTCCGCCTCCGCGGCGCCTTCCGCGGCTCGGCGCCGGCGCTGTACCGGCGGCTGTGCGAGGCGCAGCGGTCGGCGTACTGCGCGTACCTGGAGCTGGGGGAGATGGCGATCGTCTCCGCCTCGCCCGAGCTCTTCTTCCGCTGGGAAGACGGCGAGGTCGAGCTGCGGCCGATGAAGGGCACCATGCCGCGCGGCCGCACGGCGGCGGAGGACGCGCGCCGGGCGGCGGAGCTCGCGGCCTCGCCCAAGGACCGCGCCGAGAACCTGATGATCGTGGACCTGCTGCGCAACGACGCGGGCCGCATCGCCCAGACCGGAAGCGTGCGCGTGGAGCGGATGTTCGAGGTGGAGCGCTACCCCACCGTCCACCAGATGACCTCCACCATCCGCGCGCGAACCCGGCCGGGCGTGACGCTGTCCGACGTCTTCCGCGCGCTCTTCCCCTGCGGCTCCATCACCGGCGCGCCCAAGGTGCGCACCTCGCGGATCATCGCGGAGCTGGAAGGCGGACCGCGAGGGATCTACACCGGCGCGATCGGCTTCGTATCCCCCGGCCAGGCGGTGTTCAGCGTCGCCATCCGCACGCTCCTGGTGGACCGCGCGCGCGGCGAGGCCGAGATGGGCGTGGGCAGCGGCATCACCTGGGATTCCGACGCCGCGGCCGAGCTGCGCGAGTGCCTGTCCAAGGCGGCCTTCGTGCACCGCGAGCCCGATCCGGCGCTGATCGAGACGTTCGGATGGTGGCCGGGGGAAGGCTTCGCGCGCCTCGACGGCCACCTGGCCCGGCTCGCCTCGTCCGCCGCGGAATTCGGCTATTCGCTGGATGTCGATGCGGTGCGGTCGCGGCTGGACGCGCTCGCGGCGACGCTGGCGGACGAGCCGAGCACGATCCGCATCACCCTGCACCCCAGCGGCCGCATCGACCTGTCGCACGAGGAGATGCGCCGCTGGGCCGAGCCCGTGCGCCTCGCCGTCGCGCGCCGCCGTCTGCCGAGCGACCATCCGCTCTGGCGCCACAAGACCGCCCGCCGCGACATCTACCGCGCCCACGACCCCGTCGACGCGCCCCACGACGACGTGCTGCTGGTGAACGAGCGCGGCGAGCTCGCCGAGACCCGCATCGCCAACCTGGTTCTGCAGATCGACGGCGAGCTGTGGACCCCCCACGCCGACGCCGGCCTCCTCCCCGGCGTCCTCCGCGCCGAGCTGCTGGCTGCTGGCAAAATCCGCGAGCGCGTCCTCCACGAGACGGACCTGAAGCGAGCGACCTCCGTGTGGGTCATCAACTCGCTCCGAGGCTGGGGCAGGGCACTGATCGCGACGAATCGCGAGACGTCTGACCCTTCCACTGCCGCGCCCGCCGTGTCCCCCGCCTGAATCGTCGACGGCCGCCCGCCGCCCCGGCCACGCCACAACCGAGGCCTGGCACCCCGTCCGCAGGCCACATCCCTCCCCCCAGGTTGTTTTCCAGGTTGTTTTGGGGGGAGGGAGCGCGAAGCGCGGGGAGGGGGGCCGCGTCGCCGCCGAAGCACTCAGTTCTCTGTCAGTGGCGATGCGTCCACGGGCGACGTCGCGCCGCCGAAGCGCCACCATCCCGGCAGCGCCGAAAATCCATCCCCTCCCCCTCCCTCGTTCCCAGCGCCCCCGACGGCTATCTTGTCCCCGCCGCCAACGTTTGGGCGCCAATCATCTCCCTCCGATCCCCACCGGCAGTAGCCTTATGATGGAACCCGTGATCCGCGCCGCGGTCGAGCGCGGGGCCAGCGACATCCACGTGAAGGGCGGCGACTTCGTGCGCGCCCGCATCACCGGCAAGCTGACGCCGCTCACCAAGCAGAAGCTCTCGCCCGACCAGGCGCGCGCCTTCGCGCTGTCGGTGCTCCCCAACGACCGCGTCCGCGAGCAGATCGACACGCTGCAGGACTACGACTGCTCGTGGGGGATCGACGGGCTGACGCGCTTCCGCGTGAACGTGATGCGGCAGCGCGGCAGCTTCAACGTGATCCTGCGCATCATCCCGTACAACGCGCCCACGCTGGAGGGGCTGGGGCTCCCCGCCGTGCTCTCGCAGATCGCCGAGGCCGAGCGCGGGCTGATCCTGGTGACGGGGGTGACAGGGTCGGGGAAGAGCAGCACGATGGCGGCGATGATCCAGCACATGAACGGGAACTCGTACCGCCACATCGTCACGCTCGAAGACCCGATCGAGTTCCTGCACCGCGACAACCTGTGCTCCATCTCGCAGCGCGAGATCGGCAGCGACACGGAGAGCTTCTACAAGGGGCTGCGCGCCGCGCTGCGGCAGGACCCCGACGTGATCCAGATCGGCGAGATGCGCGACGTGGAGAGCATCGACATCGCGCTGAAGGCGGCCGAGACGGGGCACCTGGTGATCAGCACCCTGCACACCAAGGACGCCGCCAGCACCGTCGCGCGCCTGATCTCGGCCTTCCCGCCCGAGGAGCAGCAGACCATCCGCTACCGCCTGGCCGACGCGCTGGACTCCGTGATCTCGCAGCGCCTGCTGCCGCGCAAGGACAAGAAGGGCCGCGTGGTGGCCGCTGAGGTGATGCGCAACACCGGCGCGATCGGCGACTGCATCCGCGAGGAGGGCCGCACCAGCGAGATCAAGGACTACATCGCCGCCGGCCGCGACACCTACGGGATGCAGACCTTCGACCAGCACCTGGCCGACCTGGTGCGGGCGGACACGGTGGACTTCAACGTCGCCCGCGCCGCCGCCAGCAACCCGTCCGACTTCGAGCTCCAGGCCCGCCTCAGCGCCGGCGGCGTTTCTGCCGGCGAGGAACCGGCCGGCGCGGGCGGCAGCGGTGGTGGTGGTGGCGGCGGCGGGATGGACGGCTTCATCTCGGGCGGCGGTTTCTGAGGCGGCGGGATCGGAGGAGGGAGGGAAGAACGGGCGCTTCGGCGGCGCGGTGG
>DASQLJ010000189.1:0-13880 GCA_035630095.1 Longimicrobium sp. | reverse complement strand
GGTGGGGCTTCGACGTGGCCGTCGCGCCGCTGATGCGGCT
The DNA here is from genome assembly GCA_035630095.1 of Longimicrobium sp. Lineage (GTDB taxonomy): Bacteria > Gemmatimonadota > Gemmatimonadetes > Longimicrobiales > Longimicrobiaceae > Longimicrobium. The sequence continues at coordinate 13,840 of DASQLJ010000189.1, read as the reverse complement.
GGCGGGGGCGCGGGTGGCCGACGGGGCGTACCGCTTCGCGTGGAGCTGCCACCACCTGGCGCTGGACGGCTGGTCGGCCTCGCTCTTCCTGGCCGAGCTCTTCGCCGCCTACGAGGCCTTCGCCCGCGGCGCCGAGCCGGGCCTCCCCCCGGCGCCGCGCTTCGAGGCGTACGTGGCCTGGCTGGGCCGCCAGGACTTCGCCGAGGCCGAGGCGTACTGGCGCGCCGAGCTGGCCGGCGCCCAGCCGAGACGCCTCGCGCCCGACGGCCCCGTCCCCGCGCCCGCGCAGACGGAGGGGCGCTACGGGATGATCTCGACCCTGGTCCCCGCCGAGGCGGCGGAGCGGCTGCGCGAGGCCGCGCGGCGGCACCGGCTCGCGCTCAACACCCTCTTCCAGGGCGCCTGGGCGCTGGCGCTGGCCGACTACGGCGCCGGGCGCGACGTGGTCTTCGGCGCCACCGTGTCGGGGCGCCCCGCCGCCGTGGCCGGCGCGGAGGCCATGCTGGGCGTCTTCATGACGGTGGTCCCCGTGCGCGTGGCGGTGGAGCGCGGCGCGCCCGCGGCGGAGTGGCTGCGCGCGCTGCAGGAGGCGCAGGGGCGCGCCCGGCCGCACGAGCACTGCTCCCCCGTGCAGCTCCAGCGGTGGAGCGGCCTGGCCCCCGCCGAGCCGCTGATGGACACCATGCTCACCTTCCAGAACCTCCCCGGCGTGGGCACGCGCGCGCTGCGGGTGGGTGGGGTGGAGGTGCGCGCCTTCGCCAAGGTGCGCGAGGAGGAGGGCTTCGGCTACGGCCTGGTGCTGGAGGTGGTGCCGGGGGAGGGGGTCGAGCTGCACCTGACCTACGCGGAGGAGCGCTTCGGGCGCGAGTCGGCGGAGCGGCTGGCCGAGCACCTCCGCGACCTGCTGGAGGAGATCGCCGCCGACGCCGGCCGCCCGCTCCGGGCGCTCCCCCGCATGACCGCCGCCGAGCGGCGGCGCGTGCTGGTGGAGTGGAACGAGCCCGGCCACGCCGCCCCCGAGGCGCCGCGCACCCTGCACGCGCTGATCGCGGCCCGGGCCGCGGCCGACCCCGGCGCCCTCGCCGTCGCCTGCGGCGGGCGGACGCTCGACTACGCCGGGCTGGACGCCCGGGCGGCGCGCCTGGCCCGCGCGCTCCGGGCGCGCGGCGTGGGGCCCGAGGTGCTGGTGGGCGTCTGCCTCGACCGCTCGGTGGAGCTGGTCGTGGCGCTCCTGGGGGTGCTCAGGGCCGGCGGCGCCTACCTCCCGCTCGACCCCACCTATCCCCGCGAGCGGCTCCGCTACCTCCTGGAAGATTCCGGCGCCCGCGTGGTGGTGACCGACGCCGCCGTGCGCGCCCGCGTGGTCGAGCCGCTGGGGATCGATCCCGCGGCGGTGCTTGAGATCGACGGGCACGACGTCGAGGGTGAGGGTGAGGGCGATGCGTCCGCGGGGGGGCACGATGCGTCCGCCGGCGGCGAGGGGGAGGACGATGCGTCCGCCGAGGCCGGGGCGGGGCCGGAGCACCTGGCGTACGTCATCTACACCTCCGGCTCCACCGGCCGGCCCAAGGGGGTGATGGTGGAGCACGGCCCGGCCGCCTCGCACTCCCTCCTCTTCGCGGCGCTGTACGGGATCGGCCCGGGCGACCGCTTCCTGCAGTTCGCCGCCATCGGCTTCGACGCGTCGCTGGAGCAGATCCTCCCCCCGCTGGTGGCCGGCGCCGCCGTGGCCATGCGCGGCCCCGAGCCCTGGCACGCGGGCGAGTTCTTCGAGCGCGCGGCGGAGCTGGGCGTCACCGCGGCCGACCTGACGGCGGCGTACTGGCGGCGCGTGGTGCAGGAGTGCGACGGCCGCCCCGCCTCCCCCGGCCCGCTGCGGCTGGTGACCGTGGGCGGCGAGGCCTTCCCCGCCGAGGTGGCGCCGGAATGGGAGGAGGGAGCGTCCGTGCGGGTGGTGAACGCCTACGGCCCCACCGAGGCCGTGATCACCGCCACCGCCCACGACGTGGACCCCGCGGCCGACGCCGCCGGGCGCCTGGTCCCCATCGGCGGCCCGATCCCGCGGCGCTCGGTCTACGTGCTGGACGACGAGGGCGAGCCGGTGCCCCCGGGGGTCGTGGGCGAGCTGTACGTGGGCGGGCCGCTCCTGGCGCGCGGCTACCTCGGCCGGCCGGCGCTCTCCGCCTCCCGCTTCGTCCCCGACCCCTTTTCGTGCGAGCCGGGGGCGCGGATGTACCGCACCGGCGACCGCGCGCGCTGGAGCGCCCGCGGCGAGGTGGAGTTCCTGGGGCGCGTGGACGAGCAGGTGAAGATCCGCGGCCACCGCATCGAGCCCGGCGAGGTGGAGGGCGCGCTCCTGGAGCACGAGGGGGTGGCCGAGGCCGCCGTGGCGGCGCACCCCGACGCGCGCGGCGAGAACCGCCTGGTCGCCTACGTGGTGGCGGCCGACGGGGCGCGGCTCCCCCCGCGCGAGCTGCGCGCCTTCCTGCGCGAGCGGCTCCCCGAGACCATGGTCCCGGCCGTCTTCGTTCCCCTGGACGCCCTTCCGCTCACCCCCAACGGCAAGGTGGACCGCAAGGCGCTCCCCGCGCCGGCGGGCGAGGCGCGGTCGACCGGCGCCGAGGCGTACGTGGCGCCGCGCCGCGCCGCCGCCGGCGTGCTGGCGGGGATCTGGTGCGAGGTGCTGGACCTGGAGCGGGTGGGGCTGGAGGACAACTTCTTCGAGCTGGGCGGCCACTCGCTGGTGGCCACCCGCGTGATCTCCCGCGTGCGCGAGGCGTTCGGCGTGGAGCTCCCGCTGCGCGCCCTCTTCGAGTCGCAGACGGTGCGGGCGCTGGCCGAGCGCATCCAGGGGCTGGCGCGCGCCGGCGGCGGCGCCGAGCCGCCCGCCGTGGTCCCCGTGCCGCGCGAGGGCGCGCTCCCCCTCTCCTTCGCCCAGGAGCGGCTCTGGCTGGTCGACCAGCTCGACCCCGGGAGCTCGGCCTACAACGTGGCCGCGGGGCTGCGCATGCGCGGCGCGCTGGACGCCGCCGCCCTGGCCCGCGCGCTGGGCGAGGTGGTGCGCCGCCACGAGGTGCTGCGCACCACCTACCGCACCGGCCTCGACGGGCGCCCCCTGCAGGTGATCGGCCCGCCGCACGCCGTGTCCCTCCCCGTCGTCGACCTCTCGGGGGTCGACGCGGAGGCGCGCGAGCCGCTGGCGCGGCGGCTGGCGCGCGAGGAGGCGCGGCGGCCCTTCTCGCTCTCCGCCGGGCCGCTGGTGCGCTGCACGCTGGTGCGCCTGTCTGCCGAGGAGGCGGTGGCGCTCTTCACCCTGCACCACATCGCCAGCGACGAGTGGTCGGCGGGGATCGTGGTGCACGAGGTGTCGGCGGCGTACGGCGCGTTCCTGCGCGGCGAGCCCTCGCCGCTGGGCGACCCGCCGGCGGTGCAGTACGCCGACTACGCCGCCTGGCAGCGCGCGTGGCCGCGCGAGATGGTGGAGGCGCAGCTGGGGTGGTGGCGCGAGCGGCTGGCCGGGGCGCCCCCCGCGCTGGCGCTCCCCTTCGACCGCCCGCGCCCGGCGCGCGTCCCCGACTGGGGGAAGCTGCGCACCCTGGCGCTGCCGCCCGACCGGGTGCGCGCGGTGAAGGCGCTCTGCCGGGCGGAGGGCGCCACGCTCTTCATGGCGACCACCACCGCCTTCGCCGCGCTCCTGCGCCACCTCTCGGGCGAGGACGACCTGTGGATCGGCGCCAACGCCGCCAACCGCGGCCACGTGGAGACCGAGGGGCTGATCGGCTGCTTCGTCAACCAGGTGGTGCTGCGGGTGGACGCCTCGGGCGACCCCCCGCTCCGCGCGCTCCTGCGCCGGGTGCGCGAGGCCACGCTGGGCGCCTACGCGCACGAGGAGGTCCCCTTCGAGCAGGCGGCCGAGGCGGCGCACCCCGGGCGCTCCACGGCGCGCGACCCCCTCTTCCGCGTCAAGGTCGACTTCGTGGAGGAGCGCTCGCTGCGCGAGCTGGAGCTCCCCGGGCTGGGGCTCTCCATCCTCGACTCCAACGACACCCCCGTCCGCTACGACCTCCTCTTCGCCGCCGCCGACACCGGCGACGGGCTGGCCCTTTCGCTGAGCTACGCCCCCGTCCTCTTCGACGCCGCCACCGTGTCGCGCCTGCTGGACGGGGTGGCCGCGGTCCTGGAGATGATGACGGCGGAGCCCGACGCCCCGCTCGGCGCCGTCTCGGCGCGGCTGGCGGCCGACGAGGCGCGCCTTCGCGAGGCCAGCCAGGCACGGCTGCGGACGGCGAGCCTGGAGCGGCTGGCGCTCCGGCGGGGCCGCACGCCTTCTCACCAACAGGCAGGGACGCCATGAGCGACAGCATCTCCCTTCCCGGGCGCGGCCCGGGCGGCCCCGGCGGCCTGCGCCGCAAGCCCGTGAGCGTCACCCAGGAAGCGCTGGTCCACGCCGGCCGCCTCGGCGGCTCCGGCGGCGCGCCGCTGCTGGCCACCCCCGCCGCCGGGCGGCTGCGGCTGGCCGAGTGGGCCGCCGCCTCGGGGCGCGGCTGGATCGAGGAGCAGCTCCTGCGCGAGGGCGCCGTCCTCTTCCGCGGCTTCAGCGTGGGCGAGCTGGACGAGGTGGAGGCGTTCATGCGCGCGCTGACGGCCGACCTCCTGGCCTACACCTACCGCTCCACGCCGCGCACGCAGGTCAAGGGCTCGGTCTACACCTCCACCGAGTACCCGGCCGACCAGGTCATCCCCATGCACAACGAGATGTCGTACACGCGCAGCTGGCCGATGAAGATCGCCTTCTACTGCGTGCAGGCCGCGCCGCGCGGGGGCGAGACCCCGATCGCCGACAGCCGCAGGGTGCTGGCGCGGCTGGACCCGGCGCTGGTGGAGCGCTTCGACCGGCTGGGGGTGATGTACGTGCGCAACTACACCGCGCGGCTGGACCTTCCCTGGCAGGAGGTCTTCCAGACCGGCTCGCGCGCCGAGGTGGAGGCGTTCTGCGCGCGGGCGGGGATGAGCCACGAGTGGGTCGGCGACGACCACCTGCGCACCTGGCAGGTGTGCCAGGCCACCGCCGTGCACCCGCGCACCGGCGAGCGGATGTGGTTCAACCAGGCGCACCTCTTCCACGTCACCAGCCTCCCGCCGGCGCTGCGCGACGCGCTGCTGGCCGAGTACCCCGAGGCCGAGCTCCCCCGCAACACCTTCTACGGAGACGGCTCGCCGATCGAGCCCGAGACGCTGGCGGCGATCCGCGCGGCGTGGGAGGCCGAGAGCGTGCGCTTCCCCTGGGAGGAGGGCGACGTCCTCCTCCTGGACAACATGCTCTTCGCCCACGGCCGCGAGGCGTTCGAGGGGCCGCGGCGCGTGGTGGTGGTGATGGGCGAGGCCGGGGGCGAGACCCACGCGGCGAGCGAGACGCCCGGGGCGGCGGCCGGGGCGGCCTGAGCATGGACACGCAGATCCAGGGATACCGCCTTTCTCCGCAGCAGCGGCGCCTGTTCGAGCTGGCGGCCGCCGACGGCGCCGCGGCGTTCCGGGTGCAGGCGTCGCTGCGGGTGGACGGCCCGCTGGACGAGGCGCGGCTGCGCGCCGCGGTGACCGACGCCGTGGCGCGGCACGAGGCGCTCCGCACCTCCTTCCAGCGGCTCCCCGGGATGGAGCTGCCGCTGCAGGTGGTGGGCGACGGGGTGGACCTTCCCTGGCCCGCGGCGGTGGAGCTCCCCCCCACCTCGGCGGCGGAGGAGCGCGCGGCGGTGGAGCGGCTGCTGGAGTCGGCGCGCCGGGCACCCGCCGCGGCCGGCCTCCCGCCGCTGCGGCTGGACCTGGTGCGCTTCGGCGCGGAGCGGCACGTGCTCCTCCTCACCGCGCAGGCGACCGCGGCGGACGCGGGGTCGCTGGCGCTGCTCGCGCGCGAGATCGCCCAGGGCTTCGCCGGCGGCGGCGAGGGGGACGATCCGCTCCAGTACGTGGACGCCTCCGAGTGGCTGAACGAGCTGCTGGAGTCGCCCGAGGCGGCCGAGGGGCGGCGCGTGTGGGCGCAGCTCCGCGGCGCGGCGGCGGACGCGCGCCTCCCCTGGGAACGGGCGGACACGGAGGGCGCGTCCTTCGACCCGCGGGTGGTCCCGTTCGACCTTCCCGCCGGGCTCGCCGCGCGGATCGCGGCGGCCGCGGAGGCGCGCGGCGTCCCGGCGGCGGCCTTCGTCCTGGCCGCGTGGCAGGTGCTCCTGGCGCGGCTCACGGGGGAGGCGTCGCCCTTCACAGGGGTCGCGTACGACGGCCGGCACTACGCCGAGCTGGCCGGCTCGGTGGGCCCCTTCGCCCGCTACGTCCCCTTCCCCTTCCGCCACGAGCCGGGGCGCCCGTTCGCCGCCGTGCTGGCGGAGGCGGCGGCGCGCTACGCGGAGCTGGAGGGGTGGCAGGAGTATTTCTCGTGGGATGATTTCGGCGCCGAGCGCGCCGCGGGCGAGCGTTTCTTCCCCTTCGCCTTCGAGGCCGCGCGCGGGCCGGGCGCCGCCCTCGCCGACGCGGTGGGGATCGAGGTGCTCCCGGAGTTCTCCTGCACCGACCGCTTCGTCGCCCGGCTGCGCATCGCCGGGGCGGAGGGCGGGATGGCGGCCGTGCTCTACCACGACGCCTCGCGCCTCGCCGCGGGCGACGCGGAGCGGCTGGGCGCCGCCCTCCTCGCCCTCCTCGCCGACGCCGCGGAGGCGCCGGAGCGCGCCGCGGGCGACCTGGAGATCGTCGGCGGGGCGGAGCGGCGGCGGCTGGAGGCGTGGGCCGGCGGCGCCGCCGCCCCCCCGTCCGCTCCCGTCCCCGAACGGATCGCGGCGCGGGCGGCGCGGACGCCGGACGCGGTCGCGCTGGCCGGCGGCGGACGGACGATGACCTGCGCGGAGCTGGACGCGGCGGCCGAGCGGCTGGCCGTCCACCTCCGCGCGGCGGGCGTCGGCCCGGAGGAGATCGTTGCCCTCCATCTCCCGCGCTCCCCCGACTTCGTGGTGGGGATCCTGGGCGCGTGGAAGGCCGGCGGCGCGTATCTCCCGCTCGATCCCGCCTGGCCGGCGGAGCGGGTGGTCGCGCTCCTCGCCTCCGTCCGCCCGCGCGCGGTGGTCACGACGGGCGAGGGCGCGGACGCGCTCTCCGGCGTCGCCTCCACCGTCATTCGGATCGACGCGACGGCGGACGATCAGGATCAGGATCGCGCGGATGGCGTGGGATCGATCGTCCGATCCGCATCTCCCGACAATCTCGCGTACGTCCTCTTCACCTCCGGATCGACGGGGGCGCCGAAGGGGGTGGCGGTCGAGCACCGGCAGCTCGCCAGCTACGTCGACGCGGCGATCGCGGCGCTGGAGCTGGAGGAGGTCGAAAACTTCGCGCTGGTCTCCACCTTCGCGGCCGACCTGGGGCACACCGCCGTCTTCCCCGCGCTCTGCCTGGGCCGCGCGCTGCACGTGGTCCCCGCCGACGCGGCGGCGGACCCGGGCGCGCTGGCGGCGGCGTTCGCGGAGGGGCCGGCGGGCGCGCTCAAGATCGTCCCCTCGCACCTGGGCGCGCTCCTGGCGGACCGGCGGGCGGCGATCCTCCCGCGCGACCGGCTGGTGCTGGGCGGCGAGGCGCTCCCCTGGGCGCTGGTCGACGCCGTGCGCGCCATCGCCCCCGAGGTGCGGATCTTCAACCACTACGGGCCGACGGAGACCACGGTCGGCGCGACCGTCTTCCCCGTGGACCCCGAGGCGCGCGAGGCCGGCGCGGCGACGGTGCCGATCGGCCGGCCGCTGGGAGGTGCGCGGGTGCGGGTGCTGGACGAGCGGATGCGCGCCGTCCCCGCCGGCGTCCCCGGCGAGCTGTTCATCGGCGGCGCGGGGGTGGCGCGCGGCTACCTGGGGCGGCCGGCGGCCACGGCCGAGCGCTTCGTCCCCGACCCCTCGGCGCCGGGCGCGCGGATGTACCGCACCGGCGACCGGGTGCGCTTCCTGGGCGGCGGCGCGCTGGAGTTCCTGGGGCGGCGCGACCAGCAGGTGAAGGTGCGCGGCCACCGGGTGGAGCCGGGGGAGATCGAGGCCGTGCTGGAGGCGCACCCCGGCGTGGAGCGCGCCGTGGTCGTCCCGCTCGTCGAGGGGGGCGAGGTGCGCCTGGCGGCGTACGTCGTTCCCGGCGGCCCCGCCGCCGCCGCGCGCCGCTTCGCGCAGATGCGCCGTGCGCCCGCGACGCGCCGCCTGGCATCGCACGAGCTGCCGAACGGGCTCACCGTCTTCCACCTGAACCCCGGCGAGACCGACTACCTGTACCGCGGGATCTTCGAGGAGCGGGAGTACTTCCGCCACGGGATCGCGCTCCCCGACGACGCCACCGTCTTCGACGTGGGCGCCAACATCGGCCTCTTCTCGCTCCTGGCCGCGCGCCTCTCGCCGGGCGCGCGCATCTTCGCCGTGGAGCCGCTTCCCCCGATCGCCGAGATCCTCCGCGCCAACGCGCAGCTGCACGGGCTGAACGCCCGCGTGGTGGAGGCGGGGCTGGGGCGCGAGGAGGGGCGCGCGACCTTCGCCTTCTACCCGCACCTGAGCCTGGTCTCGGGCCGCTTCCCCGACCGCGAGCGCGAGAAGGAGGTGGTGCGCGCCTTCGTCCGCGAGCAGCTCCGCGCCGACGGCGGCGCGCTTTCCGACGCGGCGCTGGAGGAGCTGCTGGAGGAGCGCCTGGCCGCCCGCGACTACCCGGCGGAGATCCGCACCCTCTCCTCCATCATCCGCGAGCACGGGGTGGAGACGATCGACCTGCTGAAGGTGGACGTGCAGCGGAGCGAGCTGGAGGTGCTGGCGGGGATCGACGACGCGGACTGGCCCAGGATCCGCCGGATGGTGATGGAGGTGCAGGACGTGGACGGCGAGGTGGACCGGATCCGCGCCATCCTGCTGGGCCGCGGCTTCACGGTAGAGACGGAGCCGGCGTCGTCGCCCGAGGCGGCGCAGTACCTCCTGTACGCCGTGCGCGAGGGCGTGCCCGCGGCCGTTCCGGCGCGCGCGGCGGAGGAGGGGGCCGAGTGGAGCCACCCCGAGGCGCTGGCGCGCGACGCCCGGCGCTTCCTGGCCGCGCGCCTCCCCGAGCACATGGTGCCTGCGCACCTGGTGGCGCTGCACGCGCTCCCGCTGACCGCCAACGGCAAGGTGGACCGCGCCGCGCTCCCCGCGCCCGAGCGCGACGCCGGGCGCGCCGCCGCCCGCACCGCCCCGCGCACCGCCGCCGAGGAGGCGATGGCGGCGATCTGGCGCGAGGTGCTGGGCGCCGACGCCGTGGGAACCGACGAGGACTTCTTCGCCCTGGGCGGGCACTCGCTGATGGCCACGCGGGTGATCGCGCGGGTGCGCGAGGCGTTCGGGGTGGAACTGCCGCTGCGCGCCTTCTTCGACGCGCCCACCGTGGCCGCGCTGGCCCGCGCGGTGTCGTCGCTGCGCGGCCCCGGCGCCGCTCCCGCCACGCCGCCGGTGGTCCCCGTCCCGCGCGACGGGCGCCCGCCGCTCTCGTTCGCGCAGCGGCGGCTGTGGTTCATCGACCAGCTGGAGCCGGGGAGCGCCGTCTACAACGTTCCCGTGGCGCTGCGGCTGCGCGGGGAGCTCGACGCCGCCGCGCTGGCGTGGGCGCTCGGCGAGGTGGTCCGCCGGCACGAGGTGCTGCGCACCACCTTCGGCGTGGACGCGGAGGGGGAGCCGGTGCAGGTGATCGGGCCGCCGGCTCCGGTGCCGCTGCCGGAGCTCGACCTGTTGTCCGTGCCGGCGTCGGAGCGCGATGCGCTCGTCGAACGGCTGGCGCGCGAGGAGGCGGGGCGGCCGTTCGACCTGGCGCGCGGGCCGGTGCTGCGCTGCGCGCTGCTGCGGCTGGGCGCGGCGGAGTCGGTCTTCCTCTTCACCATGCACCACTCCGCCAGCGACGACGCCTCGGCCGAGATCCTGGTGCGCGAGGTGTCGGCGCTCTACGCGGCGCGGGTGCGCGGCGGTGAGGCGAATCTACCCGAGCTTCCCGTGCAGTACGCGGACTACGCGGTGTGGCAGCGGCGCTGGCTGGAGGGCGAGGCGCTGGAGCGGCAGCTCGGCTTCTGGCGCGGGAGGCTCGCGGGCGCCCCCGCGGTGCTGGAGCTGCCGACGGACCGGCCGCGCCCGGCGGTTGCGGGGGACCGCGGCGACGCGGTCCGCTTCTCCGTCCCCGCCGCCGCCGCGGCGAAGCTGCGCGAGGTGGGGCGGCGCGAGGGGGCCACGCTGTTCATGACGCTCCTCGCCGCGTGGCAGGCGCTCCTGGCCCGCTACGGCGCCGGCGACGACGTGGTGGTGGGGACGCCGGTGGCGGGGCGGACGCGGCGCGAGACGGAGGGGCTGATCGGCTTCTTCGTGAACATGCTGGTGGTGCGCACCGGGCTGGAGGGCGATCCGGCCTTCCGCGAGGTGGTGGCGCGGGTGCGCGACGGGGTGCTGGAGGCGCAGGCGCACCAGGACCTCCCCTTCGAGCGGCTGGTGGAGGCGATGGAGGTGGAGCGCTCGATGGCGCACACCCCGCTCTTCCAGGTGGTGTTCACGCTGGAGAACCCGCGCGGCGCCGTCGGTCTGGCCGGGGTGGAGGCCGAGCGGCTGAACGCCGGCGCCGCGACCACGACCTACGACCTGGTGCTGCGGATGGCCGACGAGGGCGGGAGCCTCGCCGGCCACCTGACGTACCGCACGGACCTCTTCGACGCCGCCACCGCGGAGCGCGTGGCCGGGCACTTCGTCCGCCTCCTGGAAGGCGTCGCGGAGGATCCCGGCGTGCGCCTCTCCGCCGTGGAGCTGATGGACGAGGCCGAGCGGGGTCGCGTGCTCCAGGCGTGGAACGCGACGGAGCGTGAGTATCCCCGCGGCGTCTGCATCCACCACCTGTTCGAGGCGCAGGCCGCGCGCACACCGTCCGCCGCCGCGGTGGAGCTGGACGGCGAGGTGCTGAGCTACGCGGCGCTGGAGTCGCGCGCCAACCGCGTCGCCCGCCGCCTCCGCCGGATGGGCGTGGGGCCCGAGACGGTCGTGGGGATCTGCGTGGATCGCACGCCGGACCTGGTCGCCGGGATCCTGGGCATCCTCAAGGCGGGCGGCGCCTACCTCCCGCTGGACCCGGCGTATCCGCCCGAGCGGCTGCGCTACATGCGGGAGGATTCCGGCGCGCGCGTGCTGGTGGCGCAACGCGACCTCCTGGAGCGCGCCGGCGCGGAATCGCTCGCGGACGACCGGGTCCTCCTCCTGGACGCGGACGATGCCGCCCTCGCGGCGGAGGACGACTCGCGCGTCGCGTCGGGCGTGGGGCCCGAGAACCTCGCCTACCTCGTCTACACCTCCGGCTCCACCGGCCAGCCCAAGGGCGTGGCGATCCGGCACGCCAGCCTGGTGAACTACCTCTCCTGGTTCGGCGCCGAGGTGCTGGGCGGCGAGGCGTACGACCTGCCTTTGATCAGCCGTCTCTCCTTCGACGCGGCGGTGCGCCAGATCTACCCGCCGCTGCTGTCCGGCGGCCGGGTGCGGCTGCTGTCCGAGGAGGTGCTGCGGGAGCCGGCGGCGCTCGCCCGTGCGCTGGACGGGCGCGAGCGGCTGGTCTTCGGCGGCGTGCCGTCGCTCTGGGCGATGCTGCTGGAGCAGGTGGAGGCGGGGGATGCGGATCTCCGCGGCCTGGAGAAGGTGCTGCTAGGCGGCGAGGCGCTGAGCGAGGAGCTGGTGGCGCGGACGCTGGCGCGCTTCCCGGGCGTCGAAATCTGGAACCACTACGGTCCCACGGAGGCGACGGTCAACACCACCGTCGCGCGGATCGACGGCACGCGTCCGGTGGGCCTGGGGCGGCCGATCGCCAACGTGCGGCTGTACGTGGTGGATGGCGCGGGTCGGCCGGTCCCCGCCGGCGTTCCCGGCGAGCTCCTGGTGGGCGGCGAAGGCGTTGCGCGCGGCTACCTCGGGCGCGCGGCGCTGACGGCGGAGCGCTTCATCCCCGACCCCTTCGGCGCGGAGCCGGGCGGACGGCTGTACCGCTCGGGCGACCGGGTGCGCTGGCGCGCGGATGGCGAGCTGGAGTTCCTGGGCCGCGTGGACGAGCAGGTGAAGGTCCGTGGCTTCCGCATCGAACCCGGAGAGATCGAGGGCGCGCTGCGGCGGCACCCGTCCGTCCGCGACGCCGCCGTGGCGGTGCGCGGCGGGGCGCTGGTCGCCTACGTCGTCGCCGAGGGCGAGTGGCCGGGGGTGGACGCGCTGCGCGTGCACCTCGCGGGACAGCTGCCGGACTACATGGTCCCGGGCGCGTTCGTAACGCTCGACGCGCTGCCGCTCTCCCCCAACGGCAAGGTCGACCGCCGCGCCCTCCCCGCGCCGGAGCGTCCGGTAGTGGACGACGCGGACGCCGCGCCCCGCACCCAAGCCGAGGAAGTGCTGGCGGCGATCTGGTGCGAGGTGCTGGGGGTGGAGCGCATCGGCGCGGAGGACAACTTCTTCGAGCTGGGCGGCCACTCGCTCTCCGCGACGCGCCTGGTCTCCCGCGCCCGTGCGGCCTTCGGGGTGGAGCTGCCGCTGCGCGCGATCTTCGAGGAGCAGACGGTGCGGGCGCAGGCCGCGCGCGTGGACGCCCTGCGCGGTGCCGCGGCGGAGCCGGAAGCGCCGCCGATCGTCCCTGTCCCGCGCGACGGCGAGCTGCCGCTCTCGTTCGCCCAGCAGCGGCTGTGGTTCATCGACCAGCTGGACCCGGGGAGCGCGGCGTACAACGTCCCCGTGGCGCTCAGGCTGCGCGGCCGGCTGGACGCCGACGCGCTGGCGTGGGCGATCTCGGAGGTGTCGACGCGCCACGAGGTGCTGCGCACCACCTTCCGCGCCGGCGCGAACGGCGAGCCCGTGCAGGTGATCGCCGACCCGGCGCCGGTGCCGCTGGCGATGGCGGACCTCTCGGGCTTCGCCGCGGCGGAGCGCGAGGCGGAGGTGGAGCGGCGGGTGCGCGACGAGGCGGCGCGGCCGTTCGACCTGGCCGCTGGCCCGGTCCTGCGCTGCACGCTGCTGCGGCTGGGCGCGGAGGAGGCGGTGGGCCTCTTCACCCTGCACCACATCGTGAGCGACGAGTGGTCGGCGGGGCTGCTGGTGCGCGAGATCTCGGCCCTCTACGCGGCCCGCGTGCGGGGGGAAGATGCCGATCTCCCCGACCTGCCCGTGCAGTACGCGGACTACGCGGCGTGGCAGCGCGACCGGCTGCGCGGCGAGGTGCTGGAGCGGCAGCTGGGCTACTGGCGCGAGCGGCTGGCCGGCGCCCCCGCCGTCATCGACGTCCCGGCGGACCGCCCGCGCCCGGCGGTGGCGAGCGAGCGGGGTGGCGCGTGGAGCTTCGCGGTGAGCCCGCGGCTGGCTGCGTCCCTTCGCGAGGTGGGCCGCCGCGAAGGGGCGACGCTCTTCATGACGCTGCTGGCCGCCTGGCAGGCGCTCCTCGCGCGCTACGGCGCGGGCGAGGACGTGGTCGTCGGCACGCCGGTGGCGGGGCGCACGCGGCTGGAGACCGAGGGGCTGATCGGCTTCTTCGTCAACATGCTGGTGATCCGCACCGGCGTGGCGCGGGATGCGACCTTCCGCGAGGTGCTCGGTCGCGTCCGCGAGGGCGTGCTGGGCGCGCAGGCGCACCAGGAGCTGCCCTTCGAGCGGCTGGTGGACGAGATGGCGGTGGAGCGCACGCTGGCGCACACGCCCCTCTTCCAGGTGATGTTCGCCTTCCAGACCCCGGTCACCGACCGGCTGGCGCTGGAAGGGCTGGAGATCGAGGCGCTTCCCACGGAGAGCGGCGCCACCCCCTACGACCTCTCGCTGGTGCTGGG
>DASQLJ010000188.1:0-5289 GCA_035630095.1 Longimicrobium sp. | reverse complement strand
ACCTCCCCATCCACGCGCTGTTCGAGACGCAGGCGGCGCGCACCCCGGACGCGCCGGCGCTGGTCTCCGCCCACGGCGAGAGCCTGAGCTACGCGGAGCTGGACGCGCGCGCCAACCGCCTCGCCCACCACCTGCGCGGGCTGGGCGTGGCCCCCGACGTCCGCGTGGGGATCTGCCTGGAGCGCGGGGTGGAGATGGTGGTCTCCCTCCTCGCCGCCCTCAAGGCGGGCGGCGCGTACGTCCCGCTGGACCCGGCGTACCCGGCGGAGCGGCTGGCGTACATGCTGGAGGATTCGGCCGCCGCCGTGCTGCTGACCGACTCGGCGATCGCCGCCGGCCTCCCCCCGCACGGGGCGGAGGTCGTCCTCCTCGACCGGGCCGCGGAGGCGATCGGGCGCGAATCCGCCGAGCCGCTTCGGGTCGCGGTGCGGCCGGAGAACCTGGGCTACGTCATCTACACCTCCGGCTCCACCGGCCGGCCCAAGGGGGTGGCGCTCCCGCAGGCCGCGCTGGTGAACCTGGTGGAGTGGCTGCGCGGCGCGATCCCGCCCGGCGCGCGGACGCTGCAGTTCGCGTCGCTCAGCTTCGACATGCACTTCGAGGAGATGTTCTCGGCGTGGAGCACGGGCGGCGCGGTCGTCCTGATCACCGCCGACGAGCAGCGGGACCCCGGCGCGCTGCTGCGGGTGCTGGAGCGCGAGCGGATCGAGCGGGCGATGCTCCCCGTGGTGATGCTGCAGCAGCTGGCCGAGGAGGCGCAGTCGCGCGGCGAATCGCTCCCGTCGCTGGGCGAGGTGATGGTGGCCGGCGAGCAGCTGCACGTCACCCCCGCCGTCGCGCGCCTCTTCCAGGCGCGCCCCGGGCGGCGGCTGCACAACCACTACGGTCCTTCGGAGACGCACGTCGTCACCGCGCACACGCTGGGGGAAGATCCCGCCTCCTGGCCCAGCCATCCGCCGATCGGCCGGCCGGTCTCCAACACGCGGATCTTCCTGCTGGACTCCGCCCTTCGCCCGGTGCCGATCGGCGTCCCCGGCGAGCTGTACATCGGCGGCGTCGCCCTGGCGCGGGGATATCTCAATCGCCCCGCGCTGACGGCTGAGCGCTTCGTCCCCGATCCCCTCGCCACCGAGCCCGGCGCGCGCCTGTATCGGACCGGCGACGTGGCGCGCTGGCGGGTGGATGGGGAGATCGAGTACCTGGGCCGCGCCGACCACCAGGTGAAGATCCGCGGCTTCCGCGTGGAGCCCGGCGAGGTGGAGTCGCTCCTCGGCCGCCACCCGGGCGTGCGCGAGGTGGTGGTGACGGCGCGCGAGGACCGCCCGGGCGAGAAGCGGCTGGTGGCGTACCTTGTCCCGTCGCCCGACGCGCCGCCCTCCGCGGGCGAGCTGCGCGCGTGGCTGCGCGAGCGGGTGCCGGAGTACCTCGTCCCCTCCGCCTTCGTGGCGCTGGAGGCGCTGCCGCTCACGCCGACGCGCAAGGTGGACCGCAAGGCGCTCCCCGCGCCCGAGGGGCGCGACGACGCCGCGGCCTACCAGGCGCCCCGCACGGCCGCCGAGGAGGTGCTGGCGGAGATCTGGGGCGCGGTGCTGGGGGTCGACCGGGTGGGGGTGGAGGACAACTTCTTCGCCCTGGGCGGCCACTCGCTGGTCGCCACCCGCATGGTGTCGCGGGTGCGGGAGGCGTTCGGCGTGGAGCTGCCGCTGCGCGCGGTGTTCGAGGCGCAGACGGTGCACGCGCTGGCCGCCCGCGTGGAGGCGCTGCGCGGGACCGGCGCCGAGGCCCCGCCGGTCGCCCCCGCCGACCGCTCGGGCGAGCTGCCGCTTTCCTTCGCGCAGCAGCGGCTCTGGTTCATCGACCGGCTGGAGCCGGGGATCGCGGCCTACAACCTCCCCGTCGCCCTGCGGCTGCGCGGGGAGATCGACCCGGCCGGCCTGGCGTGGGCGCTCACCGAGCTGGTGCGGCGCCACGAGGTGCTGCGCACCACCTTCGCCATCGGCGTGGACGGCGGCCCCGTGCAGGTGGTTCACGCGCCGGCGCCCGTCGCGCTGCCGGTGGTGGACCTCTCCGCCGTCGACCCGGCCGCGCGCGACGCGCAGGCCGGGCGGCTGGCGAACGAGGAGGCGTCGCGTCCCTTCGACCTGGCGCGCGGGCCGGTGCTGCGCTGCACGCTGCTGCGGCTGGGCGCGGCGGACGCCGTCGTCCTCTTCACCCTGCACCACATCGCCAGCGACGGCTGGTCGATGGAGATCCTGCAGCGCGAGGTGACGGCGCTGTACGGCGCGTGGACGCGCGGCGAGGACGCGAATCTCCCCGACCTCCCCGTCCAGTACGCCGACCACGCGGTGTGGCAGCGGCGCTGGCTGGAGGGCGAGGTGCTGGCGCGCGACCTGGCGTACTGGCGTGCCCGCCTGGCCGGCGCCCCCCCGGTGCTGGCGCTGCCGACCGACCGCCCCCGCGCCGCCGCCGTGGGCCGGCGCGGCGCGGGCCACGGCTTCGCCCTCACGCCGGAGCTGTCGCGGGCGCTGCGCGACCTGGGCCGCGGCGAGGGCGCCACGCCGTACATGACGCTGCTGGCCGCGTGGCAGGCGCTCCTGGCCCGCCACGGCGCCGGCGACGACGTCGTCGTGGGGACGCCGGTGGCGGGGCGGACGCGGCTGGAGACGGAGGGGCTGATCGGCTTCTTCGTCAACACGCTGGTCATCCGCACCGGCTTCGACGGCGACCCCACCTTCCGCGAGGTGCTGGCGAGCGTCCGGGAAGCGGTGCTGGAGGCGCAGGCCCACCAGGACGTGCCCTTCGAGCGGCTGGTGGACGAGCTGGAGGTGGAGCGCAGCCTGTCGCACGCGCCGCTCTTCCAGGTGCTCTTCACCTTCCGCCAGGCGGCGCCCGGCGACGGCGAGCTGCGGCTGGGCGCGGCGGAGATCGAGCCGCTGGCCTCCGGCAGCGGGACCGTGCAGTTCGACCTCACCCTGGGGATGAGCGGCTCCGGCGACCGGCTGGCGGGGACGATCTCGTACCGCACCGCGCTGTTCGACGCGGCCACCATCGAGCGGATGGCCGGCCGCCTGGTGCGCCTGCTGGAGCGGGCGGCGGCCGACCCCGACGCGCGTCTCTCCGGGCTCGAGCTGGTGGACGAGGCCGAGCGCCGGGTGCTGGAGGGGTGGAACGCCACGGCGCGCGACTTCGGTGCGGACGTCTGCCTGCACCGGCTGGTGGAGGCGCAGGCGGTGCGCACGCCGGACGCCGCCGCGGTGGTCTTCGAGGGCGAGGCGCTGAGCTACGGCGAGCTGGACCGGCGCGCCAACCAGCTCGCGCACCACCTGCGGCGCCACGGGGTCGGCCCCGAAGTGCGCGTGGCGGTGTGCGCCGAGCGCTCGCCGGAGCTGGTGGTCGCGCTCCTGGGCGTGCTCAAGGCCGGCGGCGCCTACGTCCCGGTCGATCCCGCCAACCCGGCGGAGCGCATCGCCCATACCCTGCGCGACGCCGGCGCCGCCGTCCTCCTCACCCAGGCGCGCCACCTGGACCGCCTCCCGCCGGTCGAGGCGCGGACGCTCGCGCTGGACGCGGCGTGGGGCGAGGTCGCCGGCGAGCCCGGGACGGCGCCGGAGACGGGGGTGACGCCCGGCCACCTGGCGTACGTGATCTACACCTCCGGGTCCACCGGCCGCCCCAAGGGCGCGATGAACACGCACCGCGGCGTGGTCAACCGGCTGGCGTGGATGCAGGAGATGTTCGGCCTGCGCGCGGACGAGGCGGTGCTGCAGAAGACGCCGTACTCCTTCGACGTCTCCGTCTGGGAGCTCTTCTGGCCGCTGATGGTGGGGAGCCGGCTGGTGCTGGCCCGCCCCGAGGGCCATCGCGATCCCGCCTACCTGGTGGAGACGATCCGCCGGGAGCGGATCACCACGGCGCACTTCGTCCCTTCCATGCTGCAGGCCTTCCTGGAGCACCCCGAGGCCGAGGCGCTGCCGGGGCTGGCCCGCGTGGTGTGCAGCGGCGAGGCGCTCCCGGCCGCGCTCGCCGCGCGCTTCCACGCCCGCCTGCCGGGGACGGAGCTGCACAACCTGTACGGGCCGACCGAAGCGGCGGTGGACGTGACCGCGTGGCGGTGCCTCCCCGGCGCGGCCGGCCCGGTGCCGATCGGCCGGCCGGTGGCGAACACGCGGATGCACGTGCTGGACGCCGCGCTCCGCCCGCAGCCGGTCGGGGTGCCGGGCGAGCTCTTCATCGCCGGGGTGCAGGTGGGGCGCGGCTACCTGGGGCGGCCGGCGCTCACGGCGGCGGCGTTCGTCCCCGACCCGCGCTCGCCCGAGCCGGGGGCGCGGATGTACCGCACCGGCGACCGCGCGCGCTGGCTGGCCACGGGCGAGCTGGAGTACCTGGGCCGCGTCGACTTCCAGCTCAAGGTGCGCGGCTTCCGCATCGAGCCGGGCGAGATCGAGGCGGAGCTGCTGCGCCACCCGGGGGTGCGCGAGGCCGTGGTGCTGGCGCGCGACGACCGGGCGGGGGAGAAGCGGCTGGTGGCGTACGTCGTGGCCGACGCGTGGCCGGGCGCGGAGGCGCTCCGCGCGCACCTCTCCGCGCGCCTTCCCGACTACATGGTCCCCGGCGCCCTCATCGCGCTGGACGCGCTCCCGCTCACGCCCAGCGGCAAGGTGGACCGGCGGGCGCTCCCGGAGCCGGATCTCGCGGCGGAGGGCGCGTACGTGGCGCCGCGCACCGCGGCCGAGGAGGTGCTGGCGGAGATCTGGGGCGAGGTGCTGGGGGTGGAGCGCGTCGGCGTCGCGGACGGCTTCTTCGAGCTGGGCGGACATTCGCTGATCGCCACGCGCGTGGTCTCGCGGACGCGACAGGCCTTCGGGGTGGAGCTGCCGCTGCGCGCCGTCTTCGAGGCGCAGACGGTGCGCGCGCTGGCCGCCCGCGTGGAGGCGCTGCGCGGCTCCGGGGCGGACGCGCCGCCGGTCGTCCCCGTCCCGCGCGACGGCGAGCTGCCGCTCTCCTTCGCCCAGCAGCGGCTCTGGTTCGTGGACCAGCTGGAGCCCGGGAGCGCGGCCTACAACGTCCCCGTGGCGCTCCGGATGCGCGGCGATCTGGACGCCGGCGCGCTGGCCGGGGCGCTCACCGAGGTCGCGCGGCGCCACGAGGTGCTGCGCACCACCTTCGGCGCCACGGCGGACGGGCGCGCGGTGCAGCGGATCGCCGGGCCGGCCCCGGTGCCCCTCCCGGCCGTCGACCTCTCCGCGCTGGACGCGGAGGCGCGCGAGGCCGCGGTGGCGCGGCTGGCGC
>DASQLJ010000187.1:0-7303 GCA_035630095.1 Longimicrobium sp. | reverse complement strand
ATCCGAGCACCAGCGCAGCGGCTACGCGATAGCCAGTAGTCCGCGAAGGCGGACTTCGTGTAGTTGTTGCAGCGAATTCATTCGCCCTGCTCTCGCGGCGACGGCCCCGTGCACCGGTCCTCGAGCTTTCCTGCCCCGCCTCTCGCCGCCCCCGTTTCCGGACCCGCCTCCGGATTTAGGTGTTATAACAAGTATCTTGTCCGTAGCCCGCCCTGATCGGAGATGACGACGATGAGCACGAGCACCTTGAGCCGCATCCAGGCCGTCGCCGCTGGTGCCGATGGCACGCCGGGGACGGCCCAGGCCGGGGCGTACGGGGTCCGGCCGGAGGGCTTCCGGCTGCCGGCGGAGACGCGGATCGGGCGGGTGGTGCTGCAGGTGGCCGACCTGGAGCGGTCGCTTGCCTACTACGGCGAGGTGCTCGGGTTCAGCGTGCTGGAGCGCGAGGGCGGCCGCGCGGTGCTGGGCGCGCAGGGCGGCGGCGCGGGGCTGGTGGAGCTGCGCGAGAAGCCGGGCGTGCGGCCGGTACCTCGCCGCGGCTTGCTCGGGCTGTACCACTTCGCCGTGCTGCTCCCTGACCGCGCGGCGCTGGGGCGATTCCTCGCGCACCTGCGGCGGATCGGCGTGCAGGCGGGGATGAGCGACCACTTCGTGAGCGAGGCCATCTACCTCTCCGACCCAGACGGCATCGGCATCGAGGTGTACGCCGACCGGCCGCGCGGCGACTGGATCCAGCGCGGGCCCGAGCTGGCGATGGCGACGGAGCCGCTCGACGTGGCCGCCGTGATCGGCGCCGCGGGCGGCGAGCCGTGGGCGGGGATGCCGGCCGGCACCACCATCGGCCACGTGCACCATTACGTGGGCGACATCGACCAGGCCGCGGGTTTCTACCACCGGGGGCTCGGCTTCGACGCGGTGGTGTGGAGCTACCCGGGCGCGCTGTTCGTCTCGGCCGGCGGCTATCACCACCACGTGGGGATGAACACCTGGGCCGCCGGCTCGCCCGCCGCCACCGACGACGACGCGCGGCTGCTGCACTGGGAGCTGCTCCTCCCCGGCGCCGCGGCGGCCGACGCCGTGGCCGAGAGCCTGCGCGCCGCCGGCTTCACGCCGGAGCGAGTGGGCGGCGGCTGGATCGCGCGCGACCCGTGGGGGATCGCCGTGCGAATCGCCGTCGACTTGGCGGCCTGACCGCATCCGCCTGAAGCGCCGCCGGCGTCTCGATTCTGCTTCCATCGACCGAGGAAACGGCCCCGCCGCGTGTCTGAACTCTCGACAACGCGGCGGGGCCGGGTGTATATGGAGGCGGCGTGATACCAAATCCATCGACGGACGAGGGGGGCTGATGCAGGCAGCAGCACTGATCGAGTGGCCGGGGCCGATCCTGGAGCTGATCGAGTTCGTGGGCGCGTTCATGGCGGCCGGCGCGATCGGCTTCCGCTACACGGCCATGCGCCGGCTGCCGGACGTGGGCGGCGCGGGCTCCAGCCGCGCGCTGGCGGGCAAGCGCGCGGCCGTCATCGGCCTGATCGGCGCGCTGGTGAACCTGTGGCACCTGTGGGAGGTGCTGCCGCGCGCGGCGGCGCGGAGCCAGCAGACCGTGGGCGACCTGCTGACCCACTACAACGCCTCCTCCGCGTGGACGGTGCTCTCGGTCGTGGCGCTGCTCGGCTTCCTGCTCGCGCTGGCGCGAATCGACATCGGGTGGGCGATGGCGGCGGTGGGGGTGATCGGCGGCGGGCTGCGCAACGCGCTGGTGGGCGACTTCGGGCGGCTGGTGGCGCCGGGGCACATGCTGGCCGGCGGGCTGTGGATCGGCACGCTGTTCGTGCTGGTGGTGGCGGGGATTGCGGTGGTGATGCGGCACGAGCCGTCCGAACGTCGCGGCGCGGCCGTGGCCGACATGGTGAACGCCTTCTCGCCGCTGGCGCTGGCGATGGCCGGGCTGGTGGTGCTGCTGGGGGTGATCGCCGCGTGGCGCGAGCTGGACGGTGACGTCACGCTCCTCTGGACCACGCCGTTCGGCAACGCGCTGCTGGTGAAGCTGGGCGTCGTGGCGCTGGTGTTCGCGCTGGGCGCGTGGAACTGGCGCCGCCAGCGGCCCACGCTGGGCACCGAAAGCGCCGCCGTGTCCATCCGCCGCTCCGCGCGCGCCGAGCTGATCGCCGCGTTCGTGGTGCTGATCGTGACTTCGGTGATGCTGAACCTCCCCGAGCCCGGCGAAGAGGCCTCGCCCGCCGCACCCGCTCCATCCACCACCACGCCCGCGACCCCGCCGCAGTGACGAGGGACGTGCAGAGTGCGGGTGCTGAGTGCCGGGTCGTGAACGATCGACGGTAAGATATCCCCGACATCGTCTCACCTGACGCTGGGCACTGGGCACTGGGGACTGGGCACCCAGCACTCGGCACCGCGACAGTGCGGAGTCCGCCCCGGCCGCATTATCTTCGCTGCAGCGATTTTGCGGCACGGCATCCCCCGGAGGAACGGCTTGATTCGAACGATCTGGACCTTTCTCGTCGGCAGCGTGGTGCTGGGGTGGTGGGGCGTGGCGGTGATCTGGGAGGCGAGCCGCGGCCGCAAGCCGTCCGCGTGGTACGCGATGATCACCACCCGCTGGTGCCGCTCGGTGATCTGGGCCGCCGGCTGCCCCATGGTGGTGCACGGCCGCGAGCACGTGCGCGAGGGGGTGCCCCAGGTGATCGCGTCGAACCACATCTCGTGGTTCGACGTGTTCGCGCTCGCGTCGGTGATCGAGGTGCCGTACCACTTCGTCGCCAAGAAGGAGTTGCTGAAAGTGCCGTTCTTCGGGCGGGCGCTGGAGGCGGCGGGGCACATCACCATCGACCGCAGCAACCGCGACCGCGCCATCGTGAGCCTGCGCGCCGCGGGGGAGAAGATCCGCCACACCCCCGCCGCGGTGGTGATCTTCCCCGAAGGCACGCGCTCGTCCGACGGGCGGCTGATGCCGTTCAAGAAGGGCGCGTTCATGCTGGCCGCCGAGTCGGGGGTGACGATCGTGCCCACGGCGATCACCGGCAGCTTCGAGATCATGCGCAAGGGCTCGTGGCGCATCACCTCGCGCACCATCCACATCCACTTCCTGCCCCCCATCCCCGCGCACGAGGTGGCCGCGCTGGGCGCCGCCGGCGCGGACCCGCTGATGAACGCCGTCTACACGCGCATCGCCGCCGTGGTCGGCGAGAGCACGCCCGCCGCCGCATGACGAACGGCCCGGGCGGGTCGATACGGACGCCGATCCACACCGTCGATCCGTCCCGCGTCTCCAGATTCCGCCCGGCCGCGCGGCCAAGGCACGGTCCCTGCCCCGCTCTCCCGGCATGCGACGCATCTTCCCGATCACATCCCTGCTGATCCCCACGCTGGCCGCCTGCGGCGGCGGCGGCGAGCGCGTGTCCATCCGCGGCACGTTCGCCGACACGGCCGCGATGCCGACGGCGGTTTTCGCCGTGGAGGCGGAGCGGCAGGTGGAGGTGAAGCGCGGCGCCTTCCACCTGCGCGACCTGAGCGCCGGGCCGGTGACGCTGCGGCTGGTGCGCGGCGTGGACACCGTGGCCACCATCGCGCTGCACAACGTCCCCGCCGGCACCGCGCTGGAGCTGAACGGCCTGGCGACGGACGCGGCCACCCGGCGCGCCTTCCCGCGCACCCTGTCGCTGAACGGGCCGCCGGTGCTGCTGGTGAACAACATGCGGATGGGCCGCGCCGACGCGGTCCCCGCGCAGGTGGACGCGCGCGGCGTGGTGCTGGCCGCCTCGGCCGACGGCGCGGCGCTGCTGGTGCGCCCGGGCGACGCCGCGATGCCCGACCTGCGCGTGGTGCTGGGGCTGGGCACCGAGACGCTCGCCCGCGACAGCACGCCGGTCGATCCCGCCGCCGTCCGCGCCGGTGACTCGGTGCGCGTGGAGGGGCGGGCGGACCAGGGCTTCGTGATCGCCACGCGCGTGACCACCTGGGCGACGTCCACGACGGCGCTGCGCGAGGATGAGCCCGCGTCGGTCGCGCCGGAGCGGGGCGAGCGCGCCGCCGCGGCCGCGTCCACGCCGGTGCGGGCGCCCGCGGCGGTGCGGGTGCCGGTGAGCGTGCCGCGCGAGATCCGCCGGCAGGTGGACCGGCTCGAGCGCGGGCGCGGCGGCGGACGCGGGCGCGGCAACGGCAAGGGGAAAGGCAACAAGGGCTGACTCCCATCCCTCCCCGCCTCCCACGCGGGGCATTATCTTCCCCTCGGCCCGATCCATCCCTCCATTCGTCCCCGATCCACATCCCGCGACACACCGTGGCCGACACGCACGCTCGTTCTCGCAAACGCGCCGAACGCAAGGGCGGCCCCGTCGCGCCTCCGCGCCCGGCCGGGCCCGGCCTCTTCACCCGGCTGACCACCGCGCGCCCGTGGAAGGTGGCGCTCGGCTTCGCGCTGCTGCACGGCGTGCTCGCGGTGATGGCCTTCAACCCCAGCCCCTACGTGGGCGGCGACAACGCGACCTACATGGCGCTCGCCCAGTCGCTGGCCGAGCGGCACGGCTACCTGGAGCTGTGGGACCCGGCGATGCGGCCGCACACGCAGTATCCGCCGCTGTGGCCGGCGTTCCTGGCGCTGATGTGGACGGTGGGGCTGCGCGGGTGGATGGCGATGAAGGGGGTGGTGCTGCTCTGCTCGGTGGCGGCGGTGGGGCTGTCGTACCTGTGGCTGCGGCGCACCTCCACCCCGCGCGTGGCGTTCTGGGCGGCGCTGGTGCTGGCGGTCGCCCCGGGGGTGCTGGACCTGAGCCACTGGGAGCTCTCCGACCAGCCCGCGTGGGTGCTCACCATGCTGGCGTTCTGGGCGTCCACGCACCTGGCCGGCGCGCCCGAGCGCGAGCGCGACCCGATCGACCGCCGGCATGGGCTGTGGCTGGGGATCCTGGTGGCCGGGGTGGTGACGGGCAACTTCGTGCGCGCGGCCGGGCTGCCGCTGGTGGCGGCGGCGATCGCGTGGCTGGCGCTGCGCCGGCAGTGGCGCGACCTGGCGGTGCTGGCGGGGGTCTTCTTCCCGCTGGCCTTCCTCTGGTGGTACTGGGGCCAGGTGCACGGCGCGCCCGGGTACACCAGCTTCCTCTGGTTCGTGGACCCGTATCGCCCCGACCGGGGCACCGTGGGGTTCGTGGGGATGCTGGAGCGGCTGGCGATGAACGCCGACCGCTACGTGGCCATGCACCTGCCGATCGCGCTGTTCTGGAACGTGGCGCTGAAGTACCTGGCCCTGGCGCTCACGCTGCTGTCGGTGGCGGGGTGGGCGCGGCGGCTGCGGGCGCCGGCGCTCACCGAGGTGTGGGTGCCGCTGTACGTGGGGCTGCTGATGGTGTGGCCGCCGGCGTGGTCGGGCGAGCGCTTCCTCCTGCCGCTGCTGCCGATCATGCTGTGCTACGCCGCCGAGGCGGTGCGCGACGGCGCCGCTGCGCTGCGCGCGCCGGTGCCGCGCTGGGCGATCCCCGTGGCGGCGGCCGCCGCGCTGCTGGTGGCGCAGTTCCAGGGGCTGAAGCGGGTGGTGGAGGTGGGGCGGTACTGCTCCGCCGTGTACGCGGCGGGCGAGACGATCCCGTGCATGAACAACGAGTACCACGACTTCCTGAAGATCGCGGAGATGGCGCGGAACAGGCTGCCCCCCGGCTCGGTTGCGCTGTCGCGCAAGGCGACCTTCTTCTACGCGCTCTCGGGGTACCAGAGCCGCACCTATCCGCTCAGCGCCAGCCCCGACACCTTCTTCGCGTTCGCGCGGGAGTCGGGGGCGCGCTACGTGGTGTACGACAACATCCAGGACCTGGCGCCGCTGTACCTGCACCCCGTGATGCTCGCGCGCCGCGACGACTTCTGCGTGATCCCGGGCCTCACCCTGCCGAACGCCCTGGTGATGCGCCTGGAGCCGGGCTCGCCACGGCGGGTGGGCGTGCCGGAGAACTCGTTCCGCGCCTGCGACATGTCACGGGGGCCGTAGGGGGAGAGGGGACAGGGGTCAAGGGACAGCAGGACAGTCCAGAAGAAGCCTCGCCGTTGCGCGAGGCTTCTTCCGTTTCGGTTGATGGATGTCATTGAGAGATTGACTGTGCATTCCTCACCGACCTCGAAGATGTCATCCCGAGGGCGACCACTCGGCGCCACTGCCACGCCCAATGGCCGCAGCCCGAAGGATCTATAATCGACGGAGCGGTACGGCCAGGGTGTCGCATCGACGTGTTATAGATCCTTCGGCCTGCAAGCTTTAGCGTGGCTGCGGCGAAGCGTGGCCGGCCTCAGGATGACACCGCCTGGTCTGCACAGTTAATCGTAAGGACTGGTATCATTGGCTCCAGCATCGTCGGATTCGTTGAGCCACGACACACATCGAATCGGACCAAATATTGCGAGTGCGGTCCGCCGATGTCACGCTTGGGTGGAGCGGGCGGAGACGGCCGTTTCGCCCGGCTCAACCTTCTCCAGGAGGAGGCTCGCATGAGCAGGATCCGCACGCTGGACTGGCGCGCCGTGGCGTTCGCGGCGGTGATGGCCGCGTCGCTCGGGTTCGGGGCGAAGGAGGCGTTCGCCGCCGGGACCGCCGACCGGGGGACCACGGAGCGCGCCTGCAGCAGCATCTGCAGGCCCGAGTGCGGCAGCTTCGGCGGGTCGTACATCGCCGGGCGCTGCTACTGCTGCGGCTGAACGCACGAAGGCCCGGGCAGCCGCTGCCGCCCGGGCCTGCGCCCGTCCTCCGAAGCTCTCCGCCGCGCCCTCCGTCGACTGCTTACGCCGCCACGTGCGGGCGCTCCCGCGGCTCCGCGTCCCCGGCGGCGTCCAGTCGGGTGCGGCGGATGAGGCGCGCGGGGTAGACCAGCTCCAGCAGCGGCGAGGTCATGAAGGTGGTGGCGAGCGCCATCAGCACCATCATCGCGAACACGGCGGGGCTGATCACCCCGATGTCCAGGCCGATGTTGAGGATCACCAGCTCCATCAGCCCGCGCGTGTTCATCAGCGCGCCGATCGCGGCGGCCTCGCGCGTGTTCATCCCCGTGAGCCGCGCGGCCACGGCGCTGCCGCCGAACTTCCCCACCACCGCCACCAGGATGATCAGCGCGCAGTAGCCCCACATCTCCCCGCCCTCCACCAGCCCGATGTGCGTGCGCAGGCCGGTGAAGGCGAAGAAGAGCGGGAGGAGGAGCACCACCGTCACGTCCTCCAGCTTTCCCGTGAGCGCGTGCACGAACCCTTCGCCCTTGGGCATCACCGCGCCGGCCAGGAAGGCGCCGAACAGCGCGTGCACCCCCAGCGCCTC
>DASQLJ010000186.1:0-3577 GCA_035630095.1 Longimicrobium sp. | reverse complement strand
CCGGGCGCGCGCCACAGATCCCCACCAGCAGCACCCTCACGCGCCGGACCCCCGCGGGCGTGCGCGCCCGCCCGTTCGGCACACGTCCAACTCCCATGGAGGAAGCCATGAGCGAGACGATCGACGGAGCTCCGCCGCAGGCCTCGACGCCGCCTGCGGCCGACCGCCGCAGGTTCCTGGGCAACGCGGCCGCGGCGGCCGCCGCCGTGGCGGGCCTTCCCGCGCTCCTGGCCGCCTGCGGCGAGGGCGTGACCGAGGCGCAGACCGGGCGCACCGCCACCGGCGGCACCCGCGCGTCGCTGGGCGGCGGCCCCGATCCGGGCGCCACGCTGCACAAGATGGTCGCGGGCACCATCGGCAGCGCGCCCGACGTGAAGGTCCCCGCGCTGGAGAAGGGCGGCACCACCACCTACCTGCAGCGCGTGGTCACCGACAGCGACCGCACCGGCACCGGGCTGGCCACGGTGATCAAGGCGCAGCACAAGTTCTCCAACGGCACCACGGTGCAGGTGGTGGTGCAGGACAGCCGCGGCAAGGCGTGGCCGGCCCGCAGCGTCTCCAAGCAGGCCGACCTGGCCTACGCGATGAAGGACGCGCTGGCCACCAACACGCTGCACTACGGCGTGCTGCGCGACAGCCTGAACACCGGCGGCCCCGTGATCGTGATCAGCAAGAGCTCGGTGATCCAGTTCGGCGACAGCGTCGCGTCGGACTACTACGGGAACCACCTGGACGTGGCGTCGCGCGGCTTCAGCGACGTGTTCAACACCAGCGTGTCGGGCATCAAGCTCACCGCCACCACGCGCGACATCACGCGCTGCTGATCGCCGTCGTCGGGTGACCGAAGGAAGACGGCCCGGGCGCTCACGTCGAGCGGCCGGGCCGTCATTCTTTCATCGCCGTCCGTTTACGGACCAGCCGGATGCGGGCGTGTCCCTCCGCTGCGCTCCGGGCCGGGCTTCGCGCGCCGTAGGCAACGATACCGCCGTTGCCAACGGCGCCGAGCCGCCGCCGCGCCACGGCCCTCGCTCGATGCCGGGACGTCGACGCGGGCGCGCCGCCGTCTCGGCCCTCCGGGCGCGAATCCCTCACGCAAAACCGCCCGGCCGCGCCCCGGCATCCGCGTGTGCAGAGCCCGCAGGCCCCGCCGGGACCCACCACCCTCTCCCGCGAAGCGGGGGAGGGCGAGCGCTCTCAGGCGCGGGGAGGGGGCCACGCGGGGCCGCGGTCGAGCACTGGTGTGTTCGACTCGCCCCGCGCTAGTGCTAGTCGTCCAGCGCCAGGATCGCGGCGGCGAGCTCGTTGACGTAGGGCTCGTTGAGGATGGTGCCGTGGCTGCCGCCCACGTGGTGCACGGTCACGCCGCCCCCGGCCAGCGCGCTCCAGTAGTCCAGCCCCGGGAAGCGCCGGTCCGCCGTCTCCGACCCGGCGGTGCGGAAGTAGGTGAGGTGGCCGCCGTACGGCCGCGCCACGTAGTCCACCTGCGCCTGGAGGTTGGCGGCGCGCACGGCGGTGAGCCCCAGGATGTCGTCCACGCGAGTCTCGTCCAGGAGCTGCGGGGCGTCCATCAGCCGGATCATGGCGGCCGCCTGCTCGCGCGGCTCCAGCCCCCGCAGGTCGTCCACCTTCACCTTGCGCGCGGCCGCGTAGCCGGCCACGCCCGCCACCGTGTGCCACATCACCTCGGCCGGGTCGCCGAACTCCAGCCGCAGCCCCTCGGGGGTGAGCGCACTGGTGTCGAACAGCGCCAGCAGCTCCACCGCGGCGCCCGCCGCCTCGAGCTGCCGCGCCATCTCCCACGCCACCACCCCGCCGAACGACCATCCCCCCAGCCGGTACGGCCCGTCGGGGTGCAGCGCGCGGGTCGCCTCCACGTAGCCCGCCGCCATCGCCTCCAGGCTGGAGATCGGCGTGAGCCCGTCCTGCACGCCGCGCGGCTGCAGCGCGTACACCGGCTGCTCCATCGCCAGCAGCACCGCCAGGCCGCGGTAGCACACCACGTGGCCGCCCGCGGGGTGCGCCAGGAACAGCGGCGGCCGCTCGCCGAAGGTCTGCAGCGCCACCAGCGGCAGCCTCACGCGGCGCTTCCCGCCGGCCAGCGCGATCGCCATCTCCTCCAGCGTGGGCGCCTGCAGCAGCTCGGCCACCGCCACGTCGCCGCCCATCTCCTCGCGCACGCGGGCCACCAGCCGCATCGCCAGGATCGACTGGCCGCCCAGGTCGAAGAAGTCGTCGTGCAGCCCCACGCGCTCCACGCCCAGCACCTCGCGCCAGATCTCCGCCAGCCGCGTCTCCAGCGGGGTGCGCGGCGCCACGTACTCGGCCGGGGCGCCGGCGGCGTCCTCGTGCTCGGGGAGCGCGCGGCGGTCGAGCTTGCCGCTGGTGGTGCGCGGCAGCGCCTCCGTCCACACGAAGGCGGCGGGCACCATGTACTCGGGGAGCCTCTCGCGCAGCCACGTCCGCAACTCGGCCGGCGCCGGCGTCGCCTGCGCGTCGCGGGGGACGAGGTACGCCACCAGCCGCCGCTCGGCGCCTATCTCGCCGCGCGCGGCGGTGGCGGCGTCGGCGACGGACGGGTGGGCGGCCAGCGCGCTCTCCACCTCTTCCAACTCGATGCGGTAGCCGCGCACCTTCACCTGCGCGTCGGCGCGGCCCAGGTAGTCGAGGCCGCCGTCCTTGAGCCAGCGGCCGCGGTCCAGCGTGCGGTACATCCGCGCGCCCGGCGAGCCGTGCGGGTCCGGGCGGAAGCGGTCGGCGGTGAGGGCGGGGCGGGCCGCGTAGCCGCGGGCCACGCCGGCGCCGGCCGTCCACACCTCGCCCGGGGCGAAGGCGCCGGCGTGGCGCAGCGACTCGTCCAGCACGTACACGCGCCCGCCGCCGATCGGCCGGCCCACGGGCACCCGCTGCAGCCCCGGCTCCAGCTCGGCGCAGGTGGTGTAGGTGGTATCCTCCGTCGGCCCGTACAGGTTCAGCACGCGCGAGACGCCGGGGAGCTCGTGCAGCGCGCGGACGAGCGCCAGCGGCACCGGCTCGCCGCCCAGCAGCACCGTCCCCACCGACGGCGGAAAGCGGCCCTCGCGCAGCAGCTCGGCCGCGGCGGTGGGGACCATGGCGGCGGCGCGCACGGGGCGCGGGGGCGTGTCCAGCGCGTTCTCCACCATCACCAGCGTGCCGCCCCAGCAGAGCGTGCCGAAGATCTCGCCGATCGACACGTCGAAGGTGACGGAGGTCGATCCCAGCACCGCGCTCCGCTCCTCCTCGCCCAGCGCGCCCCGCATCCACACCAGCATCGCCCCGGCGGCGCGGTGCTCGATCTCCACCCCCTTTGGCCCGCCGGTGGAGCCGGAGGTGAAGATCACGTACGCCAGGTTCTCCGGCGCGGCGAGCGGCGCCGGCTCGTCGTTGCGGCCGCCGTCCAGCTCCGGCGGCGTGGCGACGGCGAGCCCCTGGCGGCGCAGCGCGGCTAGATGTGAATCTCCTGAAACCGCGTTGCGGGCGCCGGAGAGCCGCAGCACCGCCTCGTGCCGCGCGGGCGGATGCGCGGGGTCCAGCGGCACGTAGGCGCCGCCGGCCTTCA
>DASQLJ010000185.1:0-9313 GCA_035630095.1 Longimicrobium sp. | reverse complement strand
CGCTGGTCAAGGAGGCGGCGCTGCAGGGGATCGACGTGGAGGCGGAGCTGGCCGTGCTGATGGAGCGCCGGCTCCTCTTCCACGAGGGCGACCGCTACCTGAGCCTGATCGTCCCCCCGCCCACCCCGTACGCCGCCCCGGTCGAGGCGCCCCGCTTCGCCACCGCGGGCGCCTGACCTCCTGGATCCGGCGCAAGGTGGGTCGCACGGAAATCCCGAACGCCGGTGCGGGGGGGCCGCAACGGAAGAGCGGATGCGGGCGTGTCCCTCCGCTGCGCTCCGGGCCGGGCTTCGCGCGCCGTAGGCAACGATACCGCCGTTGCCAACGGCGCCGAGCCGCCGGCGCGCCAGGGCCCCGCTCGTTCCCGCTGCGACCGACGCGGGCGCGCCGGCGTCTCGGCCCTCCGGGCGCGAATCCCTCACGCAAACCGCCGCGCCCCGCGGAACGGAGGTCGCGGAATCCGTATCACGCGGGAGTGGGGGTACCGCCAAGGGCGATGCAGCACGTTCTCGCCGCTGCTTTCTCGCCACGTTTGCGGACCCTGAAGTGAAGCGCCGCGTCCGTCGTCCCGACGGGCGCGGCGCGTTTCACTTCCGCCCTTCGTTCAGCGGGTTGTGCCAAGCGAAGAGCGACTTGCCTGAAGGGACACACGCCACAGCACCCGACGCCGGGGGTTGCTCTTCAGGGCGCTGTACATAATTTGTAGATGTAGATGCGCGAGCAGAGTGAGACAAGTACAAAGGGGGGGCGGTGGCCAGGATCTCGGGTGGTCAGCAAGGCAGGGTCGACGAGCCAGGCAAACCTGCTGCTGACACCAGGACAAAGAGTGTGGAACCGGCCTCGAAGTCGAAGCAGACCACTTCGCGCATCGCGGGAGCACAGGAAGCGGTGTCCGACCCGCGACGCGAGAAGGTTGGTCGTCGAAAGACTTTCGTCCGGGACGCGGGAGCGTCGCGCACGAAGGACTTCGGCTACAAGGGTGCTGCGAACAGCTTCCGCGAAGGCGTCGAGCGGTCGCTGGTCGACCGGGTGACGAACCTGTTCCGCATGTCGGTGAAGCAGATGACGTTGCCGCAGATCCAGAGGGCGATCGCCGCGCCGACCCCCGCGGCGACGGTCGTCGAGGTGCTGAACGCGGCGCCGGACGTGGGGCTTGCGCTGGAAACCGCCACGACCCGCGCACTGGCCCGCGGCGCGGCCGCGAAGCAGGAGATGATCCAGTCCGCCGGCGGCTGTCTCTCCTCGAGCGAGGTCGCGACGCTTCTCGGTAAGACGGTATCCGCGGTCAACCAGCGTCGGGCGCGCAGCCAGATCCTGGCCGTGTCGCTCTCGGGGGGCGAGTGGGGCTTTCCCGCGAGCCAGTTCGCTTCGGGAGACCTGCGCGCCGGGATCGCGGACGTCGTGAGCAGCGCGAAGACCATGAATCCCTGGGTGCTGCTCTCGATCTTCCTGGATCGCGTTCCCGGATCGGAATCCCGGATCATCGATTCGCTGGACGACCCCACGGTGATGGAGGACGTTCTGGCGCGCGTCCGCTCGTACGGGGAGCACGGGGCGTCGTAGGTGCCGATCAGGCTTCCCGACCGGCTCCCCATCGTCGCCGTCCCCGAATCGCGACCACTCTGGCGCGTGCACGAGACCAGGTTCGGGGCGATCTGGTACGGTACCAGGGCTGACAAGCGTTTCGACGATCCAGCGGGCGGCTTCGGCGTGTTGTACCTGGGCGAGAGCCCTGCCGTCGCCGTCCTGGAGACCCTCGTGCGAGGCTCGGATCGGTGTATCGTCGACGAACGGGAGTGGGATCTCCGCTCCATCTCGCCGGTTCACCTCGCCGAGGAGCTTCGGCTGCTGCGGTTCGAAGGTGTGGGGCTTCGTCGATTCGGCATCGGTGCGGAGCGCGCGCATGCCGGTGGGTACGCGGAATGCCAGGATCTGTCGGCGGCGCTGCACGGGCGGCATCCCGACGTGGACGGGATCCAGTTCCGATCCAGGTGGGACACGAGCCAGCTGTGCTATGCCGTGTTCGACCGGGCGAAACACAAGGTCAGGGGCGCCGGCACCCCAAGGCGTTTGAAGGGCAGCACCATGGGTAATCAGGTGCTGGACGAATGCGAGATCCGGCTGGTCTGAGCTGAGCTGTCGATCAGACGCAGACGTGCTGTTTGAGGAACGGCTGGCGGCGCTGGCGAACGCATCGAGGGCGCGGGGGATGGTCTCCTCGCGCCCTGTCTGTTTCACAGCGATGCTAACCGCAGCCTGCACTCGGACCAGGGCTTCCCGTACGAGCTGCACAGACTCGCGGACGGGCGAACGAGGTGAAGGGGATGTCGCTCTCGACCGACCGGTGCGCGCCGGAGGGCTGGATCATCCCCGCAAGGTCGTGCCGGCTGGCGGAACGGAGCCTTGGGACCGCCTCAGCAGGCCGATCGCCACGAAATAGCCGATGATCGGCGACGCGCCCTGGCCCAGCACCGGAACGGGAAAGTGGGCGAATGCCGGGGCGAGGATCGTCACGACGATGTACGCGCCGAGCGCGAGGGCCGCACGACCCTCGCCCTGCCCCCGGGCCGCGAAGAAGGGGAGCGGGAGCAGCAGCAGCGATCCCACCGCCGCGGCGCCCCAGCCGGTCCCCAGCTCCAGGGCCAGCCCCACGATCCCCTCCACGTGGGGAACCGGCGCGAGCGGGTCGCTCCGCAGCCACGACAGGCCGGCCAGCGCAAGCAGCGGAACGAGGCGGATCCACGCATGCCCGTCCGCACGCTTCCGCGGCAGGAGCAGGACGACGGCCCCGGCGGCGAAGGCCGTCGCCTGCGCGGCGTCCGGCTGAAGAGCGAGCAGGAGCGCCGTGGCGATGGAAAGCAGCGTGGAAAGGTGCCTGCGCCCGGCGCGCTCCAGGCCGGCGAGCGTGGCCAGCATCACCGGCAGCACCAACGCGCCTGCATGGAGGCGCACGGGACCGAGCCTCAGCCAGCGGTGAACGTCCTGCACCCCCGGATCGAGCCAGGTGGCGGCGAGGCAGCCCAGCGCCAGCACCCCGGCGGCGAGGAGCCCGAATTCCCCGCGGCGCGATGAGCGGGGCCGGGCCAGGGCGAAGCACAGCAGGATGCCGATCACGCATGCGACGAGGTTCTGGCCCCACGCCGTCGCGTGTACGCCCGATGCGCGCATGACCAGGGCGCCCACGGCGAGCGCCGGCAGCGGAAAGAGCAGGTCCAGGAGCAGCGGGCGGCATCCGGCCGGCTGATCGGGCGCCGTCGCCGGGAGCGAGGGAGGATGTGGATCTCGAGCGTTCACCAGGGGACCGGCGGGGCGGGGGAGTGGGTAGCGAGGGCGTGTCGTCGTGCGGCACAGACGGAGACGACCGCGGCACGAATTACCGTGCGGCGGTCGTTTTTCGTCCACCGTGGACAAGGAGATAAGCGTATCACCCCTCGCCACAATCAGCATATATCACCCCGGGAGACTTGCGGCAAGGCCCCGGTGACCCTGTAGAGTTGGCGGCTGAAGAAATCCCCGGCGGAGGCCGGAAACCTGTGGAAACGGGAGTCGCGAGATGGACCGCTACGTGTTGGAGTTCCAGGAGATCGACCAGGCGCAGGTCGCGCTCGTGGGCGGCAAGGGCGCGAACCTGGGGGAGCTTGCGCGGATCGAAGGCATCCGCGTGCCGGCCGGCTTTTGCGTGACCACGGACGCGTTCCGGCGGATCATGGCGGAGGCGCCGTCGCTCGGCGAGCGGCTCGATCGGCTGTCGCGCCTGGCGCTGGACGACCGGGAAGCGATCCGCGCAGTGAGCGCGGAGATCCGCGCGACGATCGAAGGGATCGCCATTCCCGGCGACGTGGCGGCGGCGATCGCCCGCGCGCTCGCAGGGCTCGGCGAGCAGGCCGCCTGCGCCGTGCGGTCCAGCGCGACGGCGGAGGACCTGCCGACGGCCTCCTTCGCGGGCCAGCAGGACACGTACCTGAACGTCGTGGGGCCGGCGGCGATCCTCCGGCACGTCAGCCGGTGCTGGGCCTCGCTCTTCACCGAGCGGGCCGTGACCTACCGCCTGCGCAACGGCGTGGACCATCGCAAGGTCCACATGGCCGTGGTGGTGCAGCGGATGGTCTTCCCGCAGGTGGCCGGCATCCTCTTCACGGCCGATCCCGTCACCGGCAACCACAAGGTCGCCTCCGTGGAGGCCAGCTTCGGCCTGGGCGAGGCGCTGGTCTCCGGCCGGGTGAATGCGGACGTCTACAAGGTGCGCGACGGCGAGGTGGTCGCCCGGACGATCGGCACCAAGCAGCTCGCCATCCTCGCATCGTCCGCAGGCGGGACGGAGGAGCAGGCGATCGAGCCGGAGCGGCAGGCGCAGCCGGCGTTGACGGACGCGCAGGTCGTGCGATTGGCGCAGCTCGGCCGGCGGATCGAAGCGCACTTCGGCCGCCCGCAGGACATCGAATGGTGCCTGGTGGACGGCGATTTCCACATCGTCCAGAGCCGGCCGATCACCACGCTCTTCCCCATCCCCGAGGCCGGCGACGGGGAGAACCACGTCTACATCTCCGTCGGCCATCAGCAGATGATGACCGACCCGATGAAGCCGCTCGGGCTCTCGTTCTGGCAGATGACGACCCCCAAGCCGATGGCCGAGACCGGCGGGCGGCTGTTCGTAGACGTCACGCAGATCCTTGCGTCGCCGGCGGGCCGCGCGGGCCTGGTGGGAATGATGTGGAAGTCCGATCCGCTGATCGGGGATGCGGTGCAGACGGTCCTCGACCGCGGCGACTTCATCCCGTCCCTCCCGGACGAGGAGCCCGCCTGGACGCCGCCCAGCAGCGGGGAGGCCCCACTCGAGGCCGATCCGGCCATCGTCGACGAGCTGATCGCGCGCACCCAGGGCTCCATCGCCGCCGTGAAGCACGACATCCAGTCGAAGTCCGGACCGGAGCTCCTCGACTTCATCCAGGCGGACATCCCGGAGCTCAAGCGGGTCCTGCACGATCCACAAAGCCGCCGGGTGATCATGACGGGGATGGAGGCCGCCTGGTGGCTGAACGAGCAGCTGCAGGCGTGGCTGGGTGAGACGAACGCGGCCGACGTGCTCACGCAGTCCGTCCCCCACAACGTCACGTCGGAGATGGGGCTGGCGCTCCTGGACGTCGCCGACGCGATCCGCCCGCATCCGGAGGTCGTGGCGTTCCTGCAGCAGGTGGAGGACGACGGCTTCCTGGACGAGCTGCCCAGCCTCGCGGGCGGGCGGGAAGCGCGGGATGCCATCCGGGGCTGGCTCGACCGATACGGAATGCGCGCCGTCGGCGAGATCGACATCACCCGGCCGCGCTGGAGCGAACGCCCCAGCATGCTCGTGCCCATCATCCTCGGCCACGTCAGGAACTTCGAGCCGGGCGCCGGCAAGCGGCGCTTCGAGCAGGGGCGGCAGGAGGCGTGGAACAAGGAGCAGGAGCTGCTGGAGCGCCTGCGCGCCCTGCCGGACGGGGAGGCGAAGGCCGAAGAGTCCAAGCGGATGATCGACCGGGTCCGCACCTTCGCCGGGTACCGGGAGTATCCGAAGTACGGAATGGTCAGCCGGTACTTCGTCTACAAACAGGCTTTGATGGAGGAAGCCGGGCGCCTCGTGCAGGCCGGCGTGCTGCGTGAGACGGAAGACATCTTCTATCTCAGGTTCGACGAGCTCCACGACGCGGTGCGCACGAACCAGGTGGATGACACGCTCATCCGCCAGCGCAAGGACGCATTCCGATCGTACCAGGCGCTCACGCCCCCCCGTGTGCTCACGTCGGACGGCGAGATGCTCTCCGGCGCGTACCGCCGCGACGACCTGCCCGCCGGCGCGCTGGTCGGCCTGGCGGTGTCCGCCGGCACCGTCGAGGGCCGCGCCCGCGTCATCCTGGACATGGCGCAAGCGGATCTCCAGCCGGGCGACATCCTGGTCACCGCCTACACGGACCCCAGCTGGACCCCCCTGTTCGTCGCCATCGCGGGCCTGGTGACGGAGGTGGGAGGCCTGATGACCCATGGCGCGGTGATCGCGCGCGAGTACGGCCTGCCCGCCGTCGTGGGCGTGCAGCACGCCACCCGGCTGATCCTCGATGGGCAGCGGATCCGCGTGCACGGAACGGACGGGTACGTCGAAATCCTGGCGTAGCCGGGCCGGGCGACAAGTAGCCGGGCGGCACGCCATGAGACGGCCAAGCATACCGAAGAGAGAGCGATCGTGCTTTTGCAGCTGACACGCCTCGACGAGCGTCGCTACGAGACGCTCATCACCCGCTCCGATGGCGTGAAATACCTCGTCAAGGGCGTGGGCCACATGGCGGCCATCCCGCACGACCTTGCCCACTTTGCGGTCGAGCGCGGGTTGGACATTCGCCGGGGGTTCTGGGGAAGCGTCGCGGATGGGGCCGTGTTCGGGAGCCTGACCCACGTGAGCGGGCGCCGCAGGCCGCATGCGGCCGAGCGCTCGAAGCAGGTGCTCAAGGAGAACAAGCATCAGCTCACGGAGACGGAGATCCTCGTCGGTCTCTTCAACCAGGCTCTCGAGGAGGGACTCGGGCCAGAGTCCCCTGTTCTGCGCGCGAGGCTTCGACGCTATCTCTGGACTCCACCGGGTCACCGGCCTCGACGCTTCTCGGACGAGGAGAGCGCCGCCGTTTGTGCTCGATGGAAAGAGATGCTGGAGCTGTGGCAGAACCTGCCGATCGGCGGCACTCTCGAGCTTGTCTGGCCGGAACCGACGTCACGCTGATGCGAAAGCTGCATACCGTTACTCCGTCAGCGCCAGGACGCGTCCGGTCGTATCACGCGCTCACGCCGCTGGGGGCTGGTGTGCGTGACGGTCTACGAGCGCGGCCCCGTCGAGGTGGTACGCCGCCTCCGCAGCGTGACCGAAGGACGGCCGCGGCAGCCGTGTCGACGTGAGGCGCGGCTGCTGCGCAACGGTCTGCGAAGGCCGACGGTTCCGGAGATCGGTGACGGGAGACGGCGGTGCGGCAGAGGCAACCACCGGCCGCGGCCCGCTCACGTCGTCGTCGGCAGCCGGTCGTCGGGCGGGACGAAGTTGGAGAGGAAGGTGGTCTCCTGCGGCGTGAGCGATCCCAGCCCCTGCGCGCTGATCTTGTCGAGGATGCGGTTGATCTCCTCGCGGTTCACCTCGTGCACCGACGCGAGGTCGATGGCCTTGTAGCCGGCCACGCGCCGCGCGGCGTCGGGCGAGGCGGCGGTGGCCTGGCGCTTGAACGCGGTGCGCTTGCGGTCCAGCCAGCGCAGGTACAGGAACGCGCCCAGGTAGCCCCCGAGGTGCGCGAAGTGCGCGATGCCGCCGCGCAATCCGCCAAAGCCGCTCCACAGCGCGAACACCGTGGTGAGGATGACCAGCATCCGGGCCGGCACCGGCAGGACCCCCCAGAGGAAGATCTTCTCATGCGGCCAGAAGTAGGCGAACGCCAGCATCACGCCGAACACGCCGCCCGAGGCGCCGATGATCGGCGAGCCGGCCGAGAAGATCACCGACAGCAGCGCGCCGGTGATGCCGCTCAGGAAGTACAGGATCGCGAACTGCCGCGAGAGGATGCGGTCCTCCACCCGCGGCCCGAAGAAGAAGAGCGCGAGCATGTTGAACAGCAGGTGCATCAGGCCGCCGTGCAGGAACATGTACGTCACGACGGTCCACGGGCGCACGAGCGCCAGCGCCGGCACGAAGACGAAGGCGTTCGCCAGTCCCGGCAGGGCCAGCTGCAGGAAGAACGCGACGACGTTGGCGATGAGCAGTGCGCGGACGACGGGTGTCACGGATGTATTTCCCGGTGCATGGATCGTGGCTTCCGCACGGAAGATAGCCCGGCGGCGCACCGCGGCGCGAGCTTGTCGCGACGATCGCCCCCCGGTGAGCCGAAAGGAGCCGGCGCGAAGCGCCCCCGGTCCCTCTCCCAGGTTGTTTTGGGAGAGGGACAGCCGCGAAGCGGCAGGGTGAGGGCCCCCGCGGCGAGCGTCCACACCGCCCCTCGGTTTCCGACACCTTGATCCGCCCCGTCCAGCCCCCTGGACGCTCGCGCGACTCCGCTCGCGTCTGCCCGGGCG
This sequence comes from Longimicrobium sp., assembly GCA_035630095.1. Classification (GTDB taxonomy): domain Bacteria; phylum Gemmatimonadota; class Gemmatimonadetes; order Longimicrobiales; family Longimicrobiaceae; genus Longimicrobium. The sequence goes on along the minus strand of DASQLJ010000185.1, from coordinate 1,234 downwards.
AGCGGGTTTGCACGCGACCAGCCGCATCCGTTAGATTCCATCGCTCGCGCGGCGGTTCAGCGCGAACCGGTGACTCCGCCCCCTTCACGCCCCGGGGCGGATTTTTCTTGTCCTGGACCGAGTGCCGATTTGAGCCGCAGGACACGTAAGACGCTCGCCATCTACGCGGTTCTCGTGGGGCTGCCGCTTCTCGGCCTGGCCGCGATCCTGCGCGCGGGCGGCCGCCTGCACGCGCCGCCGCCCGTCACGGGCGAGTGGCGGATCGAGGGCGCGGCCGTCGCGGCGGGAACGGACACCGCCGTGCAGGCCCTCGCCATCTCGCAGTCGGGCGTCTACCTGGACGTCGCGCTCGGCTCGCTGTCGCTGCGCGGGCGCTTCGTGGGCGATTCGATGGTGGCGGAGCGCCGCGGGCGGAGCGTGCGCGCGGACGGCGCCTGCTTCCGCGACGCCGGCGTGCGCGTGCGCATGCGGGTGGACGGCGAGGTGCGGCCGCGGCGGATGGCGGGGGTGCTGGAATCGGACGGGCGGGGGTGCGCGCCGGTGGCGTTCACCGCGGTCCGCGCCGTGCCCGCCCGGAGGAGGCGCTGATGCAGCTCGGCCTGCTGCTCGTGCAGATCGCCATCATCGTCATCGCGGCGCGGTGCGTGGGGCTGCTCTTCCGCCGCATCGGCCAGCCGCAGGTGATGGGCGAGATGGTCGCGGGGATCATGCTGGGGCCCTCGCTCCTGGGCGGGCTGGCGCCCGATCTCTCGGCGCGGCTCTTTCCGGCGGCGTCGCTGGGGTTCCTGAACTCGATCAGCCAGGTGGGGCTGCTCGTGTTCATGTTCCTGGTGGGGCTGGAGCTGAACCCCAAGCTGCTGCGCGGGCGGGGGCACACGGCGCTGGTCACCAGCCACGCCAGCATCGTCATCCCCTTCTTCCTGGGGTCGCTGCTGGCGCTGCTGCTCTACCCGCGGCTGTCGGACGCGTCGGTCACCTTCACCGGGTTCGCGCTGTTCATGGGCGCGGCCATGAGCGTGACGGCCTTCCCCGTGCTCGCGCGCATCCTCACCGAGCGCGGGCTGATGCGCACGCGCGTGGGGAGCGTGGCCATCGCCTGCGCGGCGGTGGACGACGGGACGGCGTGGTGCATCCTGGCCGTGGTGGTGGCGATCGTGCGCTCGTCGGACGGGGCGCTGCCGGTGTGGGCGACGGTGGCGGGGTCGCTCGTGTTCGTCGCGTGGATGGTGCTGGT
>DASQLJ010000184.1:0-5863 GCA_035630095.1 Longimicrobium sp. | reverse complement strand
GGCCGTGTTCGCGCTGCTGGTGCCGGTGCTCTTCCCCTTCCGCGCGCTGGGGCTGGACCCCGCGGCCGACCGGGCGCGCATCTGGATGCTGGCGGTGTTCTGCGCCGGGATCATGGCGCTGCTCTTCGGCGCGAGCGGCGCGCTGGGGGTGCGCTACCTGGGCGTGCGCGACGTGTACTTCTCGCACGGCGTGGCCGACGCGGTGGAGCGGCACAGGCAGGCCGGCGCCGCGCAGCGCCAGCGGGGGTGGATGAACGCCGGGGTGTGGACGGTCGCGTTCGGGGCGAGCCTGATCGCGATCTACTTCGTGCTTTTCCTAGCCTTGGGCTGAACCTGTTACAACGAAGAGATAGAGGGATGGCGGAGATCCGGAAGGTGGCGGTGGTGGGCGCGGGCACCATGGGCAACGGCATCGTGCACGTGTTCGCGCAGAACGGCTACGACGTGACCATGATCGACGTGAGCGCGCACGCCCTCGAGGCCGCGCGCAGGACGATCACGGGCAACCTCGACCGGCAGATCAAGAAGGGCGCGCTGAGCGAGGCCGACCGCGACGCCGCGCTAGGCCGCATCGCCACCGCCACGGAGCTGGCGGAGGGGGTGAAGGACGCGGACCTCGTGGTGGAGGCGGCCACGGAGAACACCGACCTCAAGTTCCGCATCTTCGAGCAGATCGACGCGGCGGCGCCGGCGCACGCGATCCTGGCCAGCAACACGTCGTCCATCTCCATCACCGAGATCGCGGCGCGCACGAAGCGCCCGGAGAAGGTGATCGGGATGCACTTCATGAATCCCGTCCCCGTGATGAAGCTGGTGGAGATCATCCGCGGGCTGGCGACCTCGGACGAGACCACGCGGCTGGTGGTCGAAACGTCGGAGAAGCTGGGGAAGACGGTGGCCGAGGCGCAGGACTACCCCGGCTTCGTGGCCAACCGCATCCTGATGCCGATGATCAACGAGGCCGTGTTCTGCCTGATGGAGGGCGTGGCCACCCGCGAGGCGATCGACACGGTGATGAAGCTGGGGATGAACCACCCGATGGGCCCGCTGGCGCTGGCCGACCTGATCGGCCTGGACACCTGCCTGGCGATCCTCGAGGTGCTGCACCGCGGCCTGGGCGACGACAAGTACCGCCCCTGCCCGCTGCTGCGGAAGTACGTGGCCAGCGGCAAGCTGGGCCGGAAGACCGGCGAGGGCTTCTACAGCTACGCCGCGGCGTGAGCGCGACCGCCAAGCTGCGCGAGGCGGCGGAGCTGTTCGCCAAGCTCTCGCGCGACGCGGGCCGCGAGCTGACCTACGACGACGCGGGCGTGGCCTGGGCCGACCAGTACGTGGAGGCCGTGCGCCCGGTGGAGACCGACGACCAGCTCCGCGTGCACACCGCGCTGGTGGGCGGCTTCCTGGGCGAGGCGCTGCTGGCCCGGCACGGCGGCGCCTGGGTGGACGACGAGGGCGAGTGGGCGGTGGAGCTCGCCGACGGCACTCGCCTGCACCCCTTCCGCGCGACCATGGCGCACCTGCGCGAGGGGAGCGGAAGCTCGATCCTGGCCGTCTTCCGCTCCGCCGGCGGCGAGGTTGAAGGGGACAGGGGACAGGGAACAGGGGACAGCGGGCAGGCCCTCTCGTCTGCGGACGTGGACGTGACGCCCGTGCGCGAGGCGGCGGAGCGGTTCGCCGCGGTGATCGCGGCCAACGGCGGCCCGGCGGAGTACGGCGACGAGATGATCGCCTTCGTGGACGAGTTCGTGGAGGGCACGCGCCCCGTCTCGCCCGAGCTGCTGGAGCAGTACACCACGCTGATCGGCGCCGTGCTCGGCGAATCGATCGTGGCGGCGTACGGCGGCGCCTGGACGGCCACGGACGAGGGGTGGGCGGTGCGCTTCGACGCGAAGAACCAGGTGCTGCCGTTCGACCGCGCGCGCAAGCACCTGCGCGACGGCGCCGACGAGTCGGTCCTGGCCCTCTTCCGCTCCATCCCGCTGGTCTACGCCGACGCGCTCCGCCGTGGCGACGAGGATCCGGACAGGACGTAGGACTCAGCACCCGGCACCCGTGGACGCCGGATCGCAGCACCGAAATCTCCAGCCTCGAGCCCGTCCGACCGCGTGATGCGACGGCGGCGCGGCTTTTGTCCAGTGGTTTGACGAAATGAACGAGGAACTGCAGCAGATCCGCGAGCTGGCCCGCGAGTTCGCCGACAACGAGCTCCGCCCGCACGCGGAAGCGTGGGACCGCGAGAGCCACTTCCCCCGCGAGGTGATCTCCAAGCTCGGCGAGCTGGGCTTCCAGGGGATGCTGATCCCGGAGGAGTGGGACGGCCTGGGGCTCGACACCACCAGCTACCTGGTGGCGCTGGAGGAGATCGCGCGCGGCGACGCCAGCGTGGCGGTGGCGATGAGCGTGCACAACTCGCTCCCCACGCAGATGATCCTGGCCAACGGGACGGACGAGCAGAAGGAGCGCTGGCTGAAGCCGATGGCGCGCGGCGAGCTGCTGGGCGCCTTCTCGCTCAGCGAGCCCGACAGCGGCTCCGACGCCGCCGCCATGCAGGCGCAGGCGCGCAAGGCCGACGGCGGCTGGGTGCTGAGCGGCGCCAAGGCGTGGGTCACCAACGGCGGCTTCGGCGACGTGGTGGTGGCCATGGCGCGCACCGACCAGGCCGGGCACCGCCGCGGCTCGCGCGGCATCGGCGCCTTCATCGTCCCGACGGACACCCAGGGCTACATCGTCGGGAAGAAGGAGGACAAGATGGGGCAGCGCGCCTCCGAGACGGTGGGCATCGCCTTCGAGGAGATGTTCATCCCCGACGACCAGGTGCTGGGCGACCCGTCGCACGGCTTCATCTACGCCATGCAGGGGCTGAACGGCGGGCGGATGGGGATCGCCGCGCTGGCGCTGGGGATCGCGCAGGCGGCGCTGGAGCACGCCATCGCCTACGCGGCCGAGCGCAAGCAGTTCGGCAGCGCCATCAAGGACTTCCAGGGGATGCAGTTCAAGCTCGCCAACATGGCCACGCGCGTGGAGGCCGCCCGCGGGCTGCTGCACCGCGCCGCCGGGGTGAAGGAGGCGGGGGGGAAGACCACGCAGATCGCCAGCATGGCCAAGCTGTTCGCCAGCGAGACGGCCATGTACGTGACCACCGAGGCGGTGCAGGTGTTCGGCGGCTACGGATACATGAAGGAGTACCCGGTGGAGCGGCTCTTCCGCGACGCCAAGGTCACCGAGATCTACGAGGGGACCAGCGAGATCCAGCGCACCGTGATCGCGCGCGAGCTGTACCGGTAGCGCGGCCGCCGGCCCCCCGGTCCGCCGGGGAAAGCGCCGCAACGGAACCCAAACGCAGCGCCTTACGCCGGCCACGACCGGCGCCGAACTCGAACATGGAAGATGGAACGGGCATGGAACTGTTCGACCTGATTTCTCAGCACGAGCACGAGCAGGTGGTGTTCTGCCATGAGCCCTCGTGCGGATACAAGGGGATCATCGCCATCCACAACACCGTGCTGGGGCCGGCGCTGGGCGGCACGCGGTTCTGGGGCTACGGCAGCGACCAGGAAGCCTTCATCGACGCGCTGCGGCTGTCGCGCGGGATGACGTACAAGGCCGCGGTGGCGGGGCTGAACCTGGGCGGCGGCAAGAGCGTGATCATCGGCGATCCGCGCACCACGCGGCGCGAGGAGATCTTCCGCGCGCACGGCCGCTTCGTGGAGAGCCTCAAGGGGCGCTACATCACGGCCGAGGACGTGAACACCTCGCCCGACGACATGGAGTACTGCGCCATGGAGACGCAGCACGTCACCGGGCTCCCCGGCACCTCGGGCGACCCCAGCCCCGTGACGGCGTACGGCGTGTACCAGGGGATCAAGGCCGCCGCGAAGCACCGCTACGGCTCCGACGACCTGGGCGGCCGCACGGTGACGGTCCAGGGCGTGGGCCACGTCGGCTACTACCTCTGCCAGTACCTCTCCGGCGACGGCGCGCGGCTGGTGGTGACCGACATCGACGCCGCGAAGGTGCAGAAGGTGGTGCACGACTTCGGCGCCGCGGCCGTGGGCCCCGACGAGATCTACGCCGTGAAGGCCGACGTCTACGCCCCCAGCGCGCTGGGCGCCACCATCAACGACGCCACGCTGCCGGTGCTGAACGTGGACATCGTGGCCGGCGCGGCGAACAACGTCCTCGCCGAGGAGCGCCACGGCGACGAGCTGCACAGCCGCGGCGTGCTCTACGCGCCCGACTACGTGATCAACGCCGGCGGCCTGATCAACGTGTGCGGCGAGCTGAACGGCTGGGCGCCGGAGCGCTCGATGCGCAAGGCGGGCGACATCTACAACACCCTGCTGCGCCTGTTCGAGCTGAGCGCCGGCGAGGGCATCCCCACCTACCAGGCCGCCGACCGCCTGGCCGAGGACCGCATCTCCAGCGTCGGCAAGATCCAGCGGACGTGGGTCTGAGGGATACGGGAGTCCTGAGTTCTAAGTGCTGAGTGCTGAGAAAGAGCGCGGGTCGCCGGTGAGGCGGCCCGCGCTCTTTGTGTCGCTCGAAATCTGCCGTGGAGACGCGTTTCCGACGCGTTCCGACGCGTTCCGACGCGTTCCGACGCGAATATGCGAGTGAACTCGCCGCTACAACGGCACACAGTCCGCCTTCGCGGACTTCAACGGCGATTTGCGGCGCGGTGCAGCCGGAGGGAGGCGGGATGGTGTCCCCGAGCCGGTGAAGCCTCGCGTAGTTTGCGAGGCTTTTCGTAGTTGTTGCTGCGGCTTCAGCCGCCGGTCAGCGGGGCATCCGGAGCCATCTCCCCCCGTCGTGAGACGAAAAAAGCGCCTCCCCCGGATGTCCGCGGGAGGCGCCTTCGATCTTGTCGATCCGCGGCTCAGTACTCGATGCGGCGGCTCTTGTCGACGTTGTTGCCGATCACCGCGCCGGCCACGCCGCCCAGCACGCCGCCGACCACGGCCCCGCGCACCCGGTGCTTGCGCCCGCCGGCCACCGCGCCGATCACCGCGCCCGCGCCGGCGCCGATGGCGGCGTCACGCACGGTGTGCTTCCGCTCGACCACGCGCGGCTGGCGATAGGTGCCGCTGCCGCTGCTGGCGTACGTCCCGCTGCCGCTCGACGAGCGGCGGCTGGTGCTCGCGCGGCTGCTGCGGCGCGGGCTGGACGAACGGCGCGTGGTGCTCGCCGTGCTCTTCGTCTCGGCCACCTTGGTCTCGGCCACCGGGGCGGCCGCGGGGATCGCCAGCGGCGCCTGGTTCAGCTCCATCGCCGTCGCGGCGACCACGGGCTGGGCCGGCTGCGTCATCAGGCTGTCGAGCCAGGTGAGCTGGGCCTGCTGGGGCGGGGCCGGCTGCGCGTCGCGCTGGCAGGCCGCCGTGCCCACGATCGTGGACAGGATCACCGCAAATTTCACAACACGCATGTCAGCTCCTCCGCTCGGTCATTTCCGCGAGATGCTCCGTCACGGCCTGCGATTCCGCGGGCTTGCCGGAGGCGCGTGGCCTCCGCCGTGTCGTTCATCACCTTGATCTCGGTCCTACCCATTTAGCAGGGACGGTGCCAGACCGCCTCCGCCGTTCATAAGCTCAATGAATATAACATCTTACGCAAATCAGGTCCACCCTCTGACACCTGCTCGGTATCAGATATCGGTGCAGAGGCGATTTCTGCGGCGAAACTGCCACACAGCGGGGACAGCGGGCGTCCTCTGCTTGCGCCGGGTGTTTCGCTACCCTGTCCATCCCTTTTCACGGCAGGGAGATACGATGGATTGAAGGCGATTCGGAACGCGTTGACGCACGTACCGGAGCGTGCATCCGCATGAAGACGGGCCGGCGGAACGGATCTCCCATCCCGCCGGCCC
>DASQLJ010000183.1:0-2188 GCA_035630095.1 Longimicrobium sp. | reverse complement strand
GTCCCGAGCGCGATCAGGGCGGCGTCCTCCTCCTCCGCAACCGCGCTGACCACCTGGGCAACCGCCCCGAGCTCGGCCCGGACCCGTACGTCGCGGACACCGGCGGAGCTCAGGATCTCGACGGCGCGCTGTGCGGCGCCGCGCTGCCTGTCTTCCAGATGGTCCTCCACCGGAAACACGGGATAGTGCGTGCGTGCGGCCGCGCGCGCCGCGATCAGGTAGGCGTGAACAGCGATCGGTGCCAGGCCGAGGCGCTGCGCGAGGTCCGCGGTGAGACGCGCTGCCGCCCGGGCATGGGGCGAGTCGTCGACGGCGCAAACGATGCTCGAGGCCACTGGTGGCCACCTCCTCCGGACGGCAGAACACTGACCTCGGGTCGTAGCTCGCGAGCGCCACCGCTATGGGTGGCGCTCGCGATTCCGCCGGGAACGGGCACCCACGCCGCGTGCGGGTGCGGCGCGCCCGTCAGGCGCGTGACGATCGCTCGCGGGACCGGCTTCCAGCGGGCACGATGGAGGTACCGCGGGGCTCCTCCCCAGCTTCGCGTTCCCCCGGGCACGAGCGTGTCCCCTGCCGACGCTCGTTCCTCGCCACGGGCGGCGTTCCCCCCGGGCGCAAGCCGTGGCGGCGGGCCTGTCAGGAGGACAGGCCCGCGCCGCCCGGGCGGGCACCCGTCCCGAACGGCGTCAGCGCTGGACCGGCACGGCTCGGTCGACGAACGCGGCGAGGATCTCGTTGAAGGCGTCGGGCTGCTGGAGATTCCAGAGATGGTTGGCCCCGGGAACGATCTCGAGCTCGGCCCCGGGTATGCCCGCCGCCAGTTCCTCGGAGAGGGGGATGTTGGGGCGATCCTCAGACCCGCAGAGGATCAGGGTCGGCACCGCCACCCGATCGAGGCTCCGGCGCAGATCGAGGCCGGCGATCGCGCGCAGCCCGGCGAGATAGGTGGGCTTGCCGGCGCGACGGAAAGCGATGCCGGCTGCCTGCGCGTACTCGGGTCTGCCGGCCGAGAGTGCACCGCGCAGCGCGCGGTTGAGCAGCGGCTCGGGGATGACCGTCATCACCGCTCGTTGCAGGGCAAACCAACGCGGCGGATGGGCGACTCCGGCCGAGAGCACAAGGCTCCTCACGCGGTCCGGGTACTCGAGGCAGGTGAGCAGGGCGACCACCGCTCCGCCGGAGATGCCGACCAGATGCGCGTTCCCGTCTGCCCCATCGATCGTGGCGACGACACGTTCGATCGCTGCTCGCAGCGTGAACTGCTCTGTCGAGTCTCCGTGGCCGGGCAGGTCTGGGGCAAGCAGTCGATAGCGATCTTCGAGCCCGGCGAGTTGAGGAGCCCAGGCGTTCCCGCGGGAACCGAACGCGTGGACCAGGACAACCGCGTCCTTCGGCCCCTGGGTCACGCGGCGGCCGCCTCCGCGCGATGGAGGCGTTGCACGGACTCGGGATCCAACAGCCAGGTACGGTCGGGACAACGCGTCAACAGGCCTTCGCGGGCAAGCGCTTGGAGCGCGGTACTGACCGTCGGACGCTGCGCGCCGACGAGCTGGGCGATCACCTCGTGGGTGAGCCGAAGCGGGACCGCGACGCCGTCGCGGCTGACGCGGCCCCAACGGTCGGCCAGGTGCCAGAACAGCAGCAGGAGCCGGTCGTTGATGTGACGGACATCGGAGATCGCCATCTGGAGCGCAAGGTCGTGCGAGCGGCGGACCGCGCGGCCGAAGATGGCCGACACCACGAGCGGCCAGCGACACACGGTGGCGAGAAAGCGCGCGTCGAGAACGGCCAGGCGCGTGGACTCGAGCACGCGCCAGTCCGCCGCGAACGGCATGCTCGCGATATCGCCCTGGTGCTCCCACGGGCGCGCGAGATCGCCCGGGCCGACCAGCTCGGATCGCGGTTGGCGGCCGATGCGCACGTTGCGGATCATCACGCCGTCGAGCACCAGCAGGCCGAGGTGGTGTGACGGATCGGCGTGACCCGGGACGCGGCCGTCCCACGCCCCCGGGCGCAGGAGCAGCGCGGGGGCCAGCGCGCGGGGGGCGGCCTCTCGGCACGCTTTCGCCGGGAGGGACTCGAAGAGCTCGGGGTCCTCGTCGATGAGCCGGACGGTTCCGTTGCCGCCGCCGTACGCCCGATCGAAGAACGGGCTCATCCCGGCAGCTGCGGACCTGGTTTCATGGGA
>DASQLJ010000182.1:0-5331 GCA_035630095.1 Longimicrobium sp. | reverse complement strand
CCCTCCCCCGCGGAGCGCGGGGAGGGGCCGGGGGAGGGGGCCGCCGACGCATGCGCCAACGTCCGTGTCCAATGATGCCACGGCGTCCCTGACGCCAAACTACGCCGTTGCGTTCGTGGCTCCCGCCAGGCGAGCGGCCGGTGCACCCTGACGCGCTCCTTCCCGTGCGGTGTGGTCGACCCCTCGCGCACGTAGACGCGTCGCCACGCGAGGCGCTTGCGCGCCAGGCATCCCGCGATTATATACAACCATATGGTTGTATATCACCCGCTCAGCGATGCGGAGATCGACCGCGTCTTCCACGCCCTTGCCGACGCGACGCGACGGGACATCGTCACGCGTGTCCTGGCCGGAGAGCAGGCGTCCATCTCCGCGCTCGCGGCCCGGTACGAGATGTCCTTCGCGGCCGTGCAGAAGCACGTCGCCGTCCTGGAGGGTGCCGGGCTGGTGACCAAGCAGGCGCAGGGCCGCGAGCGGATCGTCCGCGGCAACCCCGAGCGGATCGCGCGCGCGCGTGAACTGCTCGCCCGGCTCGAGGAGCTGTGGAAGGCCCGCTTCAGCCAACTCGACGCCCTCTTCACCGACACCCCTTCACAGGAGTAAGCGATGCCCATCACCTCCGTATCCTCCGACGCGAACGCGCTCACCCTCACCGTCGTCGGCGACTATCCCGTGCCGGTGGAGCGCCTCTGGCAGGCGTACGCCGACCCGCGACAGCTGGAGCGGTTCTGGGGGCCGGAGACGTACCCCGCCACCTTCACCCGCCACGACGTGGAGGTCGGCGGCCGCTCCGAGTACTCCATGACCGGCCCGGACGGCAGCACGTCGCGCGGCTGGTGGCGCTTCGTCGCGGTGGAGCCGGGGCGCCGGATGGAGGTCGAGGACGGCTTCGCGCACGAGGACGGCACCCCGAACGACTCGATGCCGAGCATGCGGATGGTCTTCACCTTCGAGCCGACCGACTCCGGTTCGCGGTTCACGAGCGTGACCCACTTCCCCAGCCTCGAGGCGATGAATCAGCTCGTTGAGATGGGGATGGAGGAGGGGCTGCGCTCGGCGATGGGTCAGCTCGACGGCGTGCTGGCCGAACCCGCCCCGCAAGCGGCGTAGTCCGCCGGCTGATCTGAACGGCCAGGGAAAGGGCCGAGCCCCGGGATGGGGCTCGGCCCTTTTCATCTCCACCTTTGCCCCGCGGCCGTACTCCAACACCGACACTTGGATCGCCCGCACTCGCAAATCCGCGCGATCGCGGCGCAGCAGCCGCGGCGAGCGTTTACCACCGTTGATGCAGGCGCACGCAGCGAATTCATTCGCCCCTGCTCCTTCGACAGCCAGTGGTGGCCAGCACGGATCGGCACCACCAACCGCGCGGTCCACACCGTCACCGGCTGCATCCGTCCCCCACGCCTTGCACGCGGCGGCGCGGAGCGCGAGCATGTAGGCACTCCGGCCTCGATCCCTGCCCACGCCACGCCTCTCTTCCGCACATGCTCCGCACCCTGACTCTCGCCCTGGCGCTGGCGCTCGCGCCGGCGGCTTCGTTCGCGCAGGCCGCGCCGGTGGACAGCGCCGCCGCCGCGGTCGCCACCGGAACGCCGGCGCAGGCGCCGATCACCACCGCCCCGGCCACGCAGCCGACGGCAACGCCCGCGCCGGCGCAGGCGGCGGACACGGGCATCGTGGCGGTGCCGCGGGCATCGGAGAAGGCGGTGCGGTACTTCCGCGGCAACAACGTGCTGTGGGTGGTGGGGATCGTATGGGGGCTGCTGCTGCCCCTGATCGCGCTGTTCACCGGGCTGTCGGCGCGCATCCGCGACGTGGCGCGGCGGATCGGGAAGAGGTGGTACTTCACGCTGGTGATCTACGGGATCATCATCACCCTGCTGGCGTGGGTGGTGGGGCTGCCGCTGGCCTACTACACCGAGTTCGTCCGCCAGCACGAGTACGGGCTGTCGAACCAGACGTTCGCGAAGTGGTTCGGCGACTCGGTGAAGGCGCTCCTGGTGGGGCTCGTGTTCCTCCCGCTGGTGCTGTGGATCCCCTACCTGCTGCTGCGCAAGAGCCCGCGCCGGTGGTGGCTGTGGACCGCGCTGGTGATGGTGCCGCTGCTCGTGCTGATGTTCTTCATCACCCCGATCTGGATCGACCCGCTGTTCAACAAGTTCGGGCCGATGCAGAACAAGGCGCTCGAGACGCAGATCCTGGGGCTGGCGGAGCGCGCGGGGATCGAGGGCGGGCGCGTGTACCAGGTGGACAAGAGCGTGGACACCAAGGCCGTGAACGCGTACGTCACCGGCTTCGGCGGCTCCAAGCGCATCGTCTTGTGGGACACCATCCTGCAGAAGCTGAACGACCGCGAGCTGCTGTTCGTGATGGGGCACGAGATGGGGCACTACGTGCTGAAGCACGTGCTGCTGAACCTGGCGCTGGGAACCGTGCTGATCCTGCTGTCGCTGTACGCGGTGCACCGGCTGTCGGGGTGGTTCATCTCGCGCTGGAAGCACCGCTTCGGCTTCGACCGGCTGGACGACATCGCCAGCTACCCGCTGCTGGGGCTGATCATCTCGCTGGTGTCGCTGGCGGTCACCCCGATCCCGCTGGCGTTCAGCCGCTGGGCCGAGCACGAGGCCGACCGCTTCGGCCTGGAGCTCACGCGCGACAACCACCACGCCGCCACCGCCTTCGTGAAGCTGCAGACGGAGAACCTGGCGGTGCCCTACCACAGCACCCTCTACAAGCTCTGGCACGACAGCCACCCGCCGATCGGCGAGCGCATCGACTTCATCAACGGCTACAAGCCCTGGGCCCAGGGGCAGCCACTGAAGTACGGCGACAGGTTCAAGGCCGCGCCTCCGGCGGCGCCGCAGCCGTAAAGACACGCGCGCCACGCCTCCGAACGTGCGCGCAAGCTGCTCGGGGCTGGTCCGGCTTCGGTACCGGGCGTTCATCCCCGTCAGCTTCGGCGACGGAGCGCGGCTACGCGCGGGGGCGAGGCGGCATGCCGGGCGACCCGTGCGTCGAGCGCTGCTCGGCCCACCAGTTCTCACCCACCTCGATCCCCTGCCGTGCCGCGACGCGCGCGAAGGCGTAGCGGCCGTGGGGGACCATCTCATGCGTGCGCAGGAACGCGCGCACAGCCTTCGGGGTGGCGGGGACGCACTCCAGCGCGTCCACTTCCAGCTTCTTGTCCTTGGCGCGGTCGGCGCGCGAGCAGAGCTCCTCGAAGGTCATCCCCGAGATCTCCACGGTCGCGACGATCCCGATCTCGAAAAGCTCCGTCACCAGGAAGATGTCGTCGAACGAGGCGTGCACGCGCTCGTCGACGAGGGCCGAGGGCAGGTTCAGCTCCTCGTCCAGGCCCCGCCGCAGCCACTGCTTGAAGCTCACCCGGCCTTCGTACGAATCGTAGTCCGTCATCGAAAGGCCTTCGTTCATCGTCACGTGGTACCGCTTCCGGCCGCGCGTTTCGCTCGCCAGCTTCGACCTCCGGGTGAGGACCAGCGCCGCTCCCTCGCGGTCGCTGGTGAGGATGACCACCGCGTTGAGCCCCAGCGAGGTGCAGAACGAGTTGTAACGCTGGAGGTCCGCCTGGTCGTCGGCCTGCGTGATCGGGTGGCCCCGCGCCTTCAGCTCGCGGTAGATCCCGCGCATCACCTTGTGCGTGAAATAGTCGGTCCGGTACAGCTCGATGGAGAGGCAGCGCCGTTCGTCGCTGGTGGGCCGGGGCGTCACGTCGATGCCGTACACCCCGAACTTGGGATGATTGAAGTAGCACCCGTTGCGTCCGTGCACGAAGTCGAGAGCCACCTCCCGGCGGTGTTGCTGGAGCAGGCGGGCGAAGTCGGCGATCCCGCATTCCTCCGCCACGCCGCCCGGACTGCCGGTGCCGTCGAGAAACACGGATTCGTTGAGGACGAAGCAGTCGTCGAGCGATTGGCCCTTCGATTCGTATCTCCGCTCGAGCTCCGGCAGCAGGTCGGTGGGAAAGGAGATGAAGAACGAGCGCTCCGTGTCTCGCACGCTCAACTGCCTTCCGAGTGGCCAGGGCCCCGCACCCAGGGTGACCACCCCCAGCTTCTCCCCGGCGGCGGCGACGCGGCTCAGGCTTTTGCGCAGGGCCGCGTGCCGGCGGTTACGTGACCAGCCGCTCCGCACGGACTCGTACACGACCGTGCCGGCGATCCCAAGCAGCGTGCCCACCACCGCCCACACCGCGTTCGACACGAGTTCGTCCGAGAGCGCCCACATCACGTGAATCGTTGCCATGCGTCTGCTCTGGATAAAGATTGGACAGCGTTCGAGACGTGTTCACAGCCCTTCGCGATGCCCCGGGGTCACCCGGCTTGCGACGTACGTCTGCCCCGCAGGCGCGAGCCTTCCCTGCTCCGCGAACCACTGGTAGACGGGCCGCGCCGCTGAACCCGGCCTGGCGCTCGATCCCGTCCCGCCGCCTCGGTACAGCTGCCCCCGCACACCGCCGGACTGCAGGTAGACGAACAGGCCCGCGACGACCGCGCCGAGCGCCAGCAGCACGATCAGGTGCCCGGCGAGCGAGCGTTTCCACGTGCCGGGGATGTCGGGGTCCAGCTCGCGCGCCATCTTCAGCCGGTGCCAGGCGAGGAAGCACATCCACGCCAGCATCCCCGCCGCCGCGACCTGCACCCCCGCCCATCCCCAGAACTGCCGGCGCAGGAGCCCCACGCCGCAGACCAGCGTCGTGATCCAGAGCGCGATGACGAGCGCGTCGCGCGACAGGCTCTCCAGCACCACCACTCGGTACGATCGCCCCTTGCGCCAGACGCGCAGGAACGCGGCCGAGGAGACCAGCAGCACCGCGGCCGAGAGCAGGATGCACGTCCAGGCGATGATGCTCAGCACGCGCGCGGCTCCGGAGACGTCGTGCTCACGATCCCCCCACCGCCGCGGCCGCCTCGGCCGAGGTCACCACCGGCACCACCTCGAAGTCGACCAGGTCGCGCCAGCGCGCCATCCACGCCTCCAGCAGCGCCGGGTCGTCGCATTCCATCACCTGGTAGCAGCGGCGCAGGTCCGCCGTCACCCAGCTCGCGACGTACGTCAGCCCCGGCGGCGCGAGCCGTCCCTGCTCCGCGAACCGCCGGTAGACGGGGCGCGCGTCGCCGTCGCGGAAATGTTCGATCACCATGTAGAGCATCGGCGGGGTACATCCGTTTGATGGATCGACGGAACAGCCGCGGACGAGGTCGCGCTCACGACGCCGCGTTTTTCAGGAACTCGCCGATCGGCCCGGCGAGGAGGGGCCCCAGCAGCACCGCGACACGCGAGAGCACGTTCGGGAGCGCCAGGGAAAGC